>DATLZA010000020.1 GCA_035574235.1 Planctomycetota bacterium
TTCGCCCTCCTCTCCCCCGTCGGCCAGAACTCGTACTGCCACGCCTCCACCGTCGCCCCCGCCCGCCTCTCCACCAGGTTCCCCCACGGATCATACTGATACTCCACACGCCCCCCGGGCCCCTCCTCCCATAGCAGCCGCCCCGACCCACGGTAGCCGTATCTCGTCTCCTCCCCGTTCTCCACCTTCCGGATCCGATGGCCTCCCCGGTCCAGTTCGTACCTCACCCGCCGCGCCTTGTTGGACGGCTCCGACTCCACCCCCTCCCCGCTCCCCCAAGCTGGTTCTCGTAAGGAGGCGCGGCCGTCCCCCCGAAGTTCCCCTCCGTCTCCTCGCCGACCCGTTCCCCACGCCCGTTGTACTCGTACCGGAAGCTCACCCCCAGGTGCCCCAGCGCGATCTCCCGGATCTGACCCGCGGCGTCGTACGTCCACTGCCAGTCCCCCAATACCTCACCCGTCGCCGAGGCGACCGTCAGGGCGCGCCGCGTGCGGCCAACCTCGTCGTAGAGAAGCTCCGTACGCACCACCTCGACCCCGGCGTACTTCACCCCCACAGGACGGCTTTCCTCGTCCCACCGGATACTCGTGCCGCATCCCCTGCGTGTCCCGGTATCCCACATAATGGCCCGCCCCGTCCACCTCATGCCCCGCCGCCGCCCACAGGGGCGTTCCCCCCACCTCCAGCGTCTCCAGAACCGGCGCTTACCTCAATCACGGACCCGGTCCACCCATGAATTAGAAGCCGTTCGGAGCTAACTTCAACTTCGAGTGTTCCTGGAGCCGGCCCAGCGGCGGCAAGCAATATTGCCCCTTCTGGCGCCAAAACATACTGATCGCCCCAAGGCTCAAGAACCACCGTAAGCAACACCGAGGAGTTATTCCGCACAGCAAGATGGATTGTGATTCTTGACCGTTCTGCCACGTCATTCAATCTCCTAACAATTCCAATGCCCTTCTCAACAGGTCCAGACGCGGATGAAGAGAGGGATTCTCGATTCCCAGCCGGGCTGATCTCATGGCTTCATTCTCGTGGAAATAAAGCCTGGGATCCATTCCCACGTTACCCCCATACCCCGCAAACTACTTTGCGTAATTCGCTGGGACATCATGCGCGCATACTCGGGATGGTTTCCCCACAGCTGTCGTCCAGGTTCCACAGGCAGGCGGATTAGAGTCGCACGCGGTTCCCTGATGACCACCGTAGGCGCCTGTTGAATTCGAAGAGCGGTCTCCCGCAGCCGATCCGGAACGTCCGAATTTCCTGCCGCCGCTCCTGCGCCCGTCGCCGCCCGCGGCAGCGGGAACGGAAATCACTGAGGGCGCCTCTTAGGCCGAGGGTCGCCCCTCTTTCCGTTTTGTGCAAATTGCTTGAGCGTAATCCGCAGCCATCCGGAGAGCCGAGAAGGCGACATATTCGGCAGATGGCGTCGTGCTATACGATTCAACGCCTGCGAGCCAATCTGTGAGATCCGTATCGAACTTCGCGACAACAGCTGCAAGGTTTTCCTGCACCTCGGGTGGCGCGGCGGAAACGAGCTGGTCGCGGCTGTAATCATCGGAAAGTTCCCAGAACTGGGCGTACGGCAGCAAAAGCCAAAGCGCCTTTGGGACTCTTCCTTTCTCCAAATGAAGCGGGCTGCCTCTCTCAAAGAGTCTCCCATACTTCGTCCGCATTTCTTCCAGGGACATGACAGTCGGGTTCGAGTTTGTGTTCTCCATGGCGCACTCCTGGCTCATGGTTTTTGTAGGGCGGCTTTCATTCTTTCGACGCGCCGCCAGTACTCCGCTTGGATCTCCGCAGGAACTCCAGCGGCTTGGAACATCTGCTGTGATAGAGCGCGGATATCTGCCTCAGTGATTCTCTTCCAGTCGAAGGTACCCATCTTGCGAGTCCTTTCGACCCTCCAGCGGTTGTAGACGCCGTACGTCGCTAGGTGCTTCTCGGTCGGCATGAGGATCGCAGGAGCTTTATCCGCCAGATAGCCGGCATACTGCGACTCCATCCAAGCAGACATCACACCATGGTGAGACGCTCTCCCAGGGCGCGGAGTGGGCATGTCCCCGTGAAGAACCCTCGGCTTTGGAAGGTCGTGGAGAAGATCGAGGCCCTGCCACGCCGCAACCAGCAGGCCGTCCTCAGGACCATCGAAGCCATCGGACGCGACGCCAACGGCCACACGTAGGCTTTCCCGATTATTTCCCCAACGCTTTGTCCAGCACGTCCTCCCAGATTTTCCACTGGAGCTTGCCGTTGTACGAGATTTCGAAGTAATAGCGGTCCAGCATTTCCATGCGCGGCTCGTTCTCAACTCTCGGCAGAATTGCCCCCTCCGAATTGGTGGGCAGGGCTCGAATGAACCCTTTGAGGCAAAGTGCAAGGAGTCGTTGACCTATCTCCTCTTCGCTGAAAACCGCGATCTCTGCCAGGCCCTGGACACGCTGGAAATACTCCGTAGTGTCACCCCCGACGCTCTTTACCCAGTCCACGATCGTATCGCGGTGTTCCGGAACTCCCTGGGCGAGATCATCGAGAATCAGAAAGTCTCGCGCTATAGCACAGATTCCTTGGTCCGACATAGTTCCTCCGCGCCGAAGGACGTCTTGGGGTCTCCGTTCTGCTTGACGATGTCCACCATGGACTCCCTCCATCCGGGAGTCCCTTCTACTAGATCGTAGTTTCGTAGTCTCTTTCATCCTACGCAATGCGACGCGAACTCAGAGACGGCCGGCTCCTGTTCGTCAACGGTTGTCCACCCTTCGGATCGCCGCAAGAATTCGACCATCGCTGGAATCGATTATCTCGCACCAGACCTCATCGCCCGGCTCGAACTGCCACGACTCGATGGTCTGATCATACGGCTGGGTTACGATCCGGTAGAGGTTGTCCCCAAGGTGCTCTGCCTGGACTGGTCGCCACACATCCACACCTTCGCCAATCAGGCGAACGTAAATCCCTACGATTTCGCTCATGGGAAGTCTCCCCTTCCCGGCCCGTATCTAAATCCGGGTCCGCCAACATCGATGACTTCATTCGTGACGGCATCGAGCACAACGGACTGCCCTGTCTGCGGATGCACGTATCGAATGGCGGCGTTGCCGGTCGGCTTATTGATGGCGGGAATTTGCTTCCCGCTTGGCATTGCCCCTTCAATCGCTTCGCCCGTCCAACCGCGAGGCCCCATCTGCCTCGCGATCCTCCCAGTTATTCTTGCACGGACGCTAATGCCTACGCGCCCCGTCTCTTGCGCCACCGCCGCCGTCGATACGCGCACGGCGCGGACTTCGGCCGCCTCCGCGAGCCGGACCTCAGGATGGAACGGGGGGCCGGAAAGCGACGCGCTCGGCGCCGCCGGCCGACGATGCCCAGAAATGCCCCGTCCGGTCAGGAAACGCGCCGCCTCGCGCGCCTCCAACGCCGCGCCGCTCCCCAGACGAGCAGGCCGAGCGCCCCCTCCGCCCCGAGCAGCCCGCACGAGGCCCCACCGCCGCCCGGAACGCCCCCGGCCGGCGGGAGATCCACCACGGAAAAGGCGATCGTCAACCCCTCGCCCGCCGCGCCGCCCGCGTCGGCGTTCGTGTAGGGCACCGCGGTCAGAGCATGCGTCCCTACCGACGGCGTCCAGGGCAGATAATCCCCTCCCGGGCCGTCGCCCGCGATGCAGTACGGACGCGCGTTCTCGATCCGGTAGTCCGTGTCGCCGTCGTATTCGAACCGCACGCTCCCCACAGTGGCCGGGTCCGTGTTCGCCCGTACGCTCAGGTTGCGCGTCGGAAGTCCCCCCAGGTTCAGAATCGTCCCGTTCTGGAGCGGATCGAAGCCGGCGATCGGCTCGTCGGTGTCGGCGTTGATCAGCGTGAAGCTCGTCACCCGGAGCGTCCCGCCCGACGACGGCGGAGGAGGCGCCGGCGTCGTCACGCCCGCCTCGTTCGACCACGCCGAGGCGCCCGCGGCGTTGTACGCCCGCACGCGGTAGACGTACGCGGTGGACGCCTGAACGGTCGCGTCGCTCCAGGAGGTCGCGTTCGCCCCCGGAGTCGCCACCTGCGACCAGGTCCCCGCAAGCCCCGTTTTGCGCTCGATCCGGAAGCCGCTCTCGTTCGTCGCGCCGTCCGTCCAGACGAGATCCACCCGCGTCGGCGAAACGGCCGTCGCGCGCAGGTTCGCCGGCGCCGCCGGCGCCGTCCCCGCCGCGGCGTCCAGCCTCCCCTGCCGAAGCGCGCTGACCCAGACGTCGCTCGCGCCCCCGCGGCTCGGCGGCAGCAGATACGTGGACGCCTCCGCGTAGAACCAGACGTAGCGGTCCGCCTGCCGGAGGGCGTTGGCGATCGTCGCCCGCAGAATCGTCGGGTCCATCGA
Source organism: Planctomycetota bacterium (assembly GCA_035574235.1). NCBI lineage: Bacteria > Pseudomonadati > Planctomycetota > Planctomycetota bacterium. Next base: position 4,360 of record DATLZA010000020.1, read on the forward strand.
CGCCCCTCCGAACGGCCGATCGTAGACCCCGAACCCGATGTTCGACCGGTCCGGCCAGACCGCCCGAAGCGCCGGCGGGATGAACGCGCAGTTCACGGCGTCCGAGGCGATGTCGTACCGGCGCCAGAGATAGGAACCCTGAAACTGCTCGGCCGTCCGCAGGGTGTAAAGCTCCCCGCCGTCCACATTGACCGCCGCGGCGCCCTTCCCCTCCATGAAGCCCGCGAAGAACGGCCCCAGCAGCTCGTTCCCCATCCACCACTGCGGGAACCCCAGGGACGCCGGCGCCTTGGGCTCGGAGACATACGGCCCGTGAAGCGTGATCACGACGATCTCCGGGAACTGCGCCACCATCGCCTGCATAACCTCCCGGCCGCGCAGCCGCGCCTGGTCCTGATACTCCTTGAGCGACCGGCTCGGATACCGGACGCCGTCCGGATAGTTCGCCCATGGACGGAAATACTGCTCGTTGTCGAAAACGATTCCCTTCAGACCCGAGTCCCGCACCGCCCGCGCCGCGTTGGCGAAGTTCTGGACGGTCACCGTCCAGCTGTCGAAGAAATCCGGCGGCGTGCTGCCGAAAATGAGCGCGAAGTTCTGGGTCAGGGTGGAGAACGGAAGCCCGCGCACGGGCTCCAGAACCGACATCATGGTCTCGTACGACATCGGCGTCCCGGTCATCACGCCCGTCGTCACGTTCACGGTCATGGACGGGTTGCGCAGGTAGAGCACCAGGCCGTCGAACGGCTGGGTCTCCAGGAACGCGCGGTTGTCGCGCACGAAGCTCGGCGTCGGGATCGTATTGCCGTACCAGCCGGCGTAGATCAGATACGAGGGCGCGGCCGCCCCGGCCGCCGCCGGGCCTCCCCGCGCCTCCCCCGATATCCCCGAAACGGTCATCCCCACGAGCGCGACGGCGACGGCGGCCCTTCCACAGACGAGGCGCTTCATCGTTCATCCCTCCCATCATCAAGCTGCACGGCCTCGGGAACCGGGACCTCACGGGGCGGACGATCTCCGCGGCACCTCCTTTCGGCGCAAGAACGCAGTCAGAACGGAAGGGTCCCCTGCTCCCCCTGGACCCCTCTTCGTCCGGAGCGGCGGCCTTCCGCGGAAGACCGCGCCCTTTCGGAGGGTAATGCGTCGGGCGTGGGCGCCATGTCGCGCAAAACGCGCGGGCGCTTCAGCGGGCGGCGTCCCGCCGGGCCCGCTCGACGGCCTCCCGCCACTCGCTCTGCGCGCCCTCCGGCGTCAGGAACGTGCGGCCCTCGAGGTAGAGCCAGACGTAGCGATCCGTCCGCCGCAGCGCGCGGGCGAGCGTCGCGTGGAGCGTGCCCGGATCCATGCGGCGGCCCGCGAAGGGGCGGTCGTAAACGCCGAACCCCACGCTCACGCGGGACGACCAGGTCGACCGAAGCTCGCGCGGAAGAAACGCCGCCCCGGAGGCGATGCCCCGCTTCCGCCAGGCGTAGCTCGCCTCAAACTCCTCGTCCGCCCTCAGGTGGTAGAGCTCCCCCCCGTCCACGCACGTGGCGCGCGGCCCGGCCCCCTCGACCAGGCCCGCGAAAAACGGCCCCAGAAGCTCGTTCGCCGCCTGCACCGGGGGGAACAGCGGAGCGGGCGCCCGGGGATCCGAGATGTACGGCCCGTGGAGCGTCAGGAAGACGATCTCGGGATACTCGCGGACCATGGCCCGCATGAGCTCGCGCCCCCGCCGCCGCGCCTGATCCTGGCACTCCCGAAGCGTCCGGCGCGGCTGGGCCACGCCCGAAGGGTAGTCCCCCCAGGGCGCGACGTAATTCTCGTTGTCGAAGTAGACGCCGCGCAACCCCGCCTGCCGGATCGCGCGGGCCAGGACGGCGGCGTTCCGCACCGGCACCGACCAGTCCGAAAAAAAGTCCGGAGGCGCGGGCGCCAGAAGACGCGCGAACCGGTGCTCCAGACGCCGAAAGACGAGCCCGCGCAGGGGCGCGAGCGCCGCTTCCACATCGCCCGCCTCCAGGCGCGTGGAGCTCAAGACGGAGGCGGTGACGTCGATCGACAGGTCCGGCGTCCGCACATAAATCGCCAGGCCGTCCACCGGAAGATTTTCGAGATGCTCCCGCCGTTCGCGCAGGAAGGCCGGGGTGGGCACCGGCGCCTCTCCGAACCCGTCGTGCAACAGCAGAATCGCGGGCGCCCGCGCGGAAACGATCCTCGCCCCCGGAAGCGCGGCGGCCAGCGCGATCAGGGCGACGGCCGCGACGCGCACCGCATCCCCCGGCACGACCGAACCGCCTCGACCACCCGTGCCCGATCCTCGTCCGTCATTCGGCTCCCGCTGGGCAGGCAAAGCCCCCGCTCGAAGAGCCGCTCGGCGACGCGCCCCCCGATCCGAGGGAACCCCGCATAGAGCGGCTGAAGGTGCATGGGCTTCCACACGGGTCGCGCTTCGATGTTCGCCCGCTCCAGGGCGAGCCGGACATCCTCGCGCGTGGCCCCGAACGCTTCGGGCTCGATTTCGATCGCCGTCAGCCATCGCGTGGAACGCCCCTGCGGCGCCTCGGGCATGAACGAGATCCCCTCGAGATCCCCGAGCGCGCGCCGATAGAATTCGAAGTTCGCCCGCCGCCGCCGGACGCGGTCTTCCAGGGCCCGCAACTGAGCCCGGCCGAGGGCCGCCAGAACGTTGCTCATCCGGTAGTTGTAGCCGAGCTCGGAGTGTTCGTAGTGCGGCGCGGGATCGCGCGCCTGGGAGGCCCAGTGCCGCGCCCGCGCCGCCGCCGCCGCGTCCGCCGTCACCAGCATGCCGCCCCCCGAAGTCGTGATGATCTTGTTGCCGTTGAAGGAGTAGATCCCCGCGCGTCCGAACGTCCCGGGCGATGCGCCCCGGTACGTCGCCCCCAGGGCCTCGGCGGCGTCCTCGACGAGCGCCACCCCGTGACGCCGGCAAGCGTCGAGAATCGGATCAAGGTTCGCGCTCTGCCCGTACAGGTGCGCCACGACCACCGCCCTCGGTCGCTCCCCGCGCCGCGCCGCCTCGTCCAGACCTTCCGCCAGAAGCGCCGGATCCATGTTCCAGGAAGCCTCCTCGGAATCGACGAAGACGGGCGACGCGCCTTCGTAGAGGATCGGATGGACGCCTCCCGCGAAGGTGAGGGTCGACACGAAGACCCGGTCTCCCGGCCGGACGCCGGCGAGCTTGAGCGCCAGGTGGAGCGCGGCCGTGCCGCTGCTCGTGGCGACCGCATGACGCGCGCCCACCGCGGCGGCGAATTCCCGCTCGAACGCTTCCACATGCGGCCCCAGCGGCGCCACCCAGTTCGACGCCAGGGCGTCCTCCACGAACGCCCGCTCCTCCCCCGTCAGGTGCGGAGGGGAGAGGAAAATCCGTTCCATGGCCGCCTCCTTCAGGCTCGATAGGGCGGGAAGAATCCGGGATCGGGGCTCCAGGAGGTCCCCCGCGCGCGCTCCCAGGCCGCCCGGCGCGCGACAAGCCTCTCCACCGCCGGCGCGTCATAGACCCGGCGCGCGAGGTGAAACGGCATCTCGCCCCGGGGCGCGAACGTTCTCTTGAAGTGAAGGATTCCGTCGCCCGGCCGGTATCCGCCGCCGAGCACGTAGCGTTTCCTGCCCAACTCGCGGCACCGAAGGAACGTCCGGTGCCTCATGTATTCGTTGACGTGAAGCGCCAGCGCGTCCGCCCGGGTCCCGAGAAGAAAGCCCCAAACCTCCTCCTTGGAGAAAAGCATGAGGTCGCAGGAGACCACCTCCCCCCTCAGCGAGACGCTGGCCACGGCGAACCGCCCGCGGAGATCCCGCGCCAGCGCTTCGAAGAAGGAACGGGGGAAACGGTAGAACGCCGACGCCTGCCGTCGATCCATCGTGTCTCCGTAAAGACGCATGAACTCTTCGAGACGGCGCCCGTCGAGGTCGAAGTCGAACTCCAGCCCCCCGCGAAGGTACCGTCGAACCTGGTCGGCCGTCTTCTGGACATAATCCCGGAGCAGCTCCTTCTCCGGGAGATCCAGCGCGCGGACGATCACCGGCCCGTGAAGGACACGCTCGCCCCGCCACGGGAGAAGGCGGTCTTCGAAGACGCTCAGCCGGGAGAAGGCGGTCGCCACGCCCTGCTCGGTCGCCCAGGCGTCGAAGGCATCCCAGAACGCCTCCGCCTCCTCGGGGGTCACCCCCCACGCGAACGGGCCCCCGTACCCGTAAGCGTTCGTCAGATCCCACGCACGTTCCCCCTCCGCCCAGGGCTCGGCCGCCAGAGGACGCAGAAGGATCGGATAGAGTACACCCCCCCGATCCGTCTCCGCCACCGCCGCCAGCGCCTTGTCCCCCGGCCGGGCGAAGAGCCGCACGTAATCCGGATGCGCCATGATCTCCTCGCCCGGACATCGCGCCCATGCCGAAAGCCACGCCGCCCGCTCCGCCGGAACCGAAGCGTCAAGGATCCGCAAACCGGCCGCGACCGAAGCCGTCATCGTCCATCTCCTTCCGCCGAAGGCGCCTCGTTCATGAAATCCGGATACGTGCGATTCCCGGGACCGTCCACCCCGGATCGCGCGAACACCCGGCCGAACGTCCTCGCCAGAATCCGAAGGTCCAAAGCCAGCGACCAGTGGTCCACGTACCAGAGGTCCAGAGCGAACTTCTCGTCCCAGGAGATGCCGTTCCTTCCGTTCACCTGCGTCCAGCCCGTAAGGCCCGGCGGCACGTCATGGCGGCGGGCCTGTTCCGGCGAGTAGCGGCCCAGATACTCCATCAGGAGCGGCCGCGGACCCACCAGACTCATGTCCCCCCGCAGGACGTTCCAGAGCTGAGGCAGCTCGTCCAGGCTCAGGGCCCGCAGAAGCCGCCCCAGAGGCGTCACCCGCTCGGCGTCCGGCCCCTTCCCGGGGCGCATCGTGCGGAACTTGTAAAGCGTGAACGGCCGGCCGCGGCGCCCCGGCCGGACTTGCCGGAAGAGGATCGGCGGTCCCATCGTCCACCGAACCGCCGCGGCCGCAAGCGCCAGAACCGGCGACAGAGCCACAAGTCCCCCGACCGCTCCCGCGACGTCCATGATCCTCTTGACCAGCCGTTCGAGCGGCCGGCCGCGCGCGGGCCTCCGATCCGGCGTCCGAACGCGCCGCCCCGCAAGATCGAAGTATTCCGCCGCCGTCTCCTCCTGCAGCCTCGCCGGCCGGAAGTCCCGCCGCGCCCGCCGCCGCCCCGCCTCGCCGTGGCGCCGGCGAAGCGCCTCGTCGGCCAGATACCGCCGGATCGCGGCCGCCAGGGCCTCCGGATTCCGGGGCGGAACGAGCGTCCCCGTGACTCCTTCCATGACGGCGTCCACCGCTCCCGTCACCCGCGTCGTCACCACCGGAAGCCCCATGGCGGCCGCCTCGAGCGGAACCTGAGGAAAACCTTCCCGGTAGGTCGGAAGGACCACCACGTCCATCGCCGCGTAGGCCGGCCGGGTCCGGTCGAGCGCGCCCGTCAGCCGCACGCGGCGGTCGGACCCCAGCGCCTTGCGGGCTTCCTCCGGAATCGGGTCCTGCGGCTCCATCGGACCCACGACGAGGAGATGAAGATCCGGAAACTCTTCGCGCAGCCGCCGCCACGCCGAGACGAGGTCACCCACGCCTTTGTCCCGGACCACGCGCCCCACGAAGCCCACCACGCGCGCCGACTCCGGAATGCCCCAGGCGCGCCGGAACGCCTTTCCTTCCTCCGGCGCCGGGGCGAAAACGTCCGTATCCACGCCGTTGACCGTGCCGGCCCCGAGCACCCTGAGCTTCTCCGGACGGACCAGTCCCTCCTTCAGCGCCCGCCGCCGGAGCGAGAAGCTGACCGCATGAACGCGCCGCGCCAGCGCCCCGGCGATCCGCTCCGTGGTCCTCAGGATCGCCCGGCGGATCCCCGCGGCGGTTTCCAGCGGAAGGCCGTGGAGCGTGTAAAGACGCCCCCTCACGCCCGCCGCCGCGGCCGCCGCCATCGCCAGGAGTCCTCCCTTCGGCGTATGACCGTGAACGACGTCCGGCCGCAAGTCCCGAAAGAGCCGCGTCAAGGCCGCCAGCGCGCGAAGGTCCTCCGCCGGGGCGATCCGGCGCGACATCGGCACCGAATGCACGCGCACCCCTTCCCGGCGGCCGAACGCCTCCAGCGCCGGCCCCGGAGCGGACACGGCGTGCATCTCGATGCCGCGCGCCGTCCACGCGGCGGCCTGCCCGGCGAGGAAGGCCAGCGTCTCCGGAACCGTCGTCACGTGCACGACCCGCAGGCGCGGCCGCGCGGGCGCCGGCGCCCTCGAACGGGCCGCCCGAACGTCGATGGCAAGGTGCGCGTTCATCTCTTCTCCCACGACGTCACCAGGCCGAGATAGAGCAAGAAAGTCCGGTCGCGATAGAGCGTGTTGTGGATGATGAAGACGAACGAGACGAGAAGGAAGCTCGAGGCGATCGCTCGGAAAAGCGCCGCGTCCTCGTCGCCGCCCCCGTGGACCCCTCCGACCGCCGAAGCGTTGCCGGAGGCGGAACGAAACAACGGGTACAGCATCATGCCCGCGAAACCCACGAACCCGAGAATCCCCTGCTCCACGAAGACCGCCAGGAGCCCGTTGTGGACCTCGTGGCCATCCCGGGGATCGATCCAGTGACCGCGGCCCGCGCCGAAGCCCCACGGAAACCACTCCTCGAAGGTCGCCAGAGTCCTGCGATGCTGCCGCTCGACGAAATTGTCCCGGTCGCGCAGGCCGCTCACGGCCGCCTGAACGCGGCGGCCTACGAAGGAAGTTTCCAGGTGCGCCCGATAGACGGCGACGCCGACGCCGACGGCCAGGAAGCCCGCCGCCAGCAGACGGTAAGGAACCTTCCGGGCGAATCGGACGCCCAGCGCGAGAAACACGGCCGCCCAGAGAAACACGCAGAGCATGCCCGTGCGCCGTGAGGCGGGAAAGACGAAGCTGGCGGACAGAAGAGCCGTCAGAACCCCCAGCGTCCGCCGCCCGGGGCTTCCCGCCACCGCGCCGAACGTGGCCAGGAGCCCCGCCGCGCAGAAGCCGTACGCTCCAAGCTGTCCGTTCGCCTTGAAGGTCCCCCGCGCCCGGCCCGGCATCGGATCCGGAAACCAGGGAGAGGAAGGAACGAGGACGTCGTGATAGACGATGACCGCCTCCGCCGCCACCGCCGCCGCCGTTCCCGCCAGGAGCGCGGCTACCGCCCCCGGCGACCGGCCCAGATTGAGGCCCAGGACGTAGAACGCGAAGCCCATGCCCAGCCCCAGAAACTGCGCCCAGACGTCCCGCTCCGGGCCGGGCGTCACGAGAAGTCCCGGAAAGAGGGAAAAAACGACCGCCGCCAGATAGAGCGCCGCCGGCCACGGGAGAGGCCGCATCGGATGGCGAAGCGCAAAGATCGCCAGGAAGATCGCGCAAAGGACGTCCACCGGCACGACGCGCGACGTCCAATCCACGGGCGTGCCCACATAACGCGTCTGAAGCGTCAGGACGGGAAGAAGCAGTCCCACGAGGAACGCGAGGCCACGGTTCGTGCGCGTCTCGAGCCCGCTCATCCCCGCCCTCCCCGGCCGCCGGCGAGCGCCGCCAGCGCCGCCCCCGCTCCCCACAGCGCCACGGCTCCCTGGGTCCACGCCGCCCCGGCGACCCCGAACCGCGGGATGAGCCACGTCCCCAGCAGCGCCGAGAGCCCCGCGGAAACGGCGTAGAGGACGGGCTGAATCCGCAGGCGCCGCGCCGCGGTGAGCGCGTATTCGAGCGCCGTCTGGACGTTGCCCACCAGTCCGGCCAGCATCAGTCCCGTCAGGAGGGCTCCGTATCCGGCGTACGCGCTTCCGTAGAGCGCTCCCAGGAGGGGCCCCCCCGCCGCGGCCGCACCAAGGACGCCCGCCGCGCCCACCCCCGCCGCCGCGCCGGCCAGCCGCAGGACGTCCTTCCCGAAGGCCGCGCCCGCTCCGGCCGCATAACGCCGGGCCAGCCGCGGGGCGCTCGCCTCCCCCAGGGCGCTCACGACCCGGTTGGCCCCCGCCGGCAGATAGGCCAGCGCCGTAAACACCCCCGCGGCGGCTTCCCCCGCGAAGCGTTCGAGGAGAAAAACGGGAAACGCCGCCAACGCCGCTCCAAGGAAGGTCACGACCCCCAGGGGAAACGCCGCGCCCGCCAGCCGCGCCAGCGCGCCGGGCGCCCACAACGGCCGGACCGGAGTCCCCAGCAGACGCCGCGACGCGGGAAGATCGTGAAGCGCCAGAACCGCCGCGCCGCCGGCGGCCAGTCCCGCGACGCCCCAGGCCACGCTCCCGGTGGCCGCAAAGGCCGCCGCAAGGCCCGCGCCTCCGACCATTCCGCGCGCCGCCAGCGAACGCCCCAGAAGATCCATGCGCTCCTCCCGCTGGAAGAGGCCGCAGAGGATGTCGCTCACTCCCTCGATCGCCTTGGCGGCGCCCATGGCGAGGATCGCCGCGGCCGTCCGGTCCGAATACGGTCCGGCGACCGCCAGCGCCGCCAGCGCCGCCCCGAGCATCGCGCCGGACGCGAGGCGCAGTCCCAGATAGTGCCCGAACGCGAACGTCCCTTGCGCGTCCGTGGCCAGAAGCTTTCGGAGCCCGAGTTGCGAGAACAGGGCCGCGGGGCCCGCCGCCGCGAGCGCCACTCCGAAGCGGCCCACGTCCTGCGCGGATCCCCACCGCGCCAGGACCGCCAGCATTCCCCATTGGCAGGACATCGCCGCCGCGTAGCCGCCGAGGATCCACGCGACGTTCCGGCGCAACGGCGGGGCCTCCGCCGGCGGCGCGGCCGGGCGCGGGCGCTCCAGGACGGCGCGGATCATGGCGCGGCCGCCGGAACCGGGCCGACGGCCCGAACGAGCCAGCGGAGCTCCTGGCGGACCCCTTCGAGAACCGGATCGGAGGAAGTGTCCATCCCGTCCAGCCGCCCCAGGCACTGAAGCAGCGCCGGGTCCGGTCCGGTCTCGCCGCCGGGCCGCAGGCAGAACACCTTGGGATGCGCGGTCGGCAGGACTTTTTCGGACTGAAGATAAAGCTCCTCGAAGAGCTTCTCGCCGGGCCGCACGCCCGAGAACTCGATCCGCACATCCCGCCCGGGCACGAGGCCCGACAGCCGGATGAGATCCTCCGCCAGATCCACGATCCGCACCGGAGGCCCCATGTCGAGCTCGAAGATTTCGCCTCCCTGGCCGAGCGCGGCCGCCTGGAGGACGAGCTGGACGGCCTCCGGAATCGTCATGAAGTAACGGCGCATCTCGGGGTGCGTGACCGTCAGGGGTCCGCCGCGGGCGAGCTGCGCCTTGAAGATCCGAAGGACGCTGCCGCTGGAGCCCAGAACGTTTCCGAACCGCACGCCCGAGAACCGGGTGGGACCGCGGCGGTCGAGGTCCTGCACCAGGAGCTCCGCGGCGCGCTTGGTGGCCCCCATGACGTTGGAGGGATTGACCGCCTTGTCGGTCGAGATCAGGACGAAGCGGGCGGTCCGCGCGCGCCGCGCGGCCTCGGCCACTTCGCGGGTGCCGCCGACATTGACCCGGATGGCCTCGCGCACATGGGACTCGCACAGCGGCACGTGCTTGAGCGCCGCCGCGTGGAAAACCACCTCGGGCGCGTGCGTCTCGAAGACGGCGCGGACGCGGAGGGGATCCGTGACGTCCCCGAGGATGCCGACGACGGTCCCCGCGACGGGACCCGAGCGAAGTTCGAGCAGAAGATCGTGCAGAGGGGATTCCGCACCGTCCAAGGCCACGAGGCGGGCGGGCCGGAACCTGAGCATCTGGCGGCACAGTTCGGACCCGATGCTCCCGGCCGCGCCCGTCACGAGGACCCGCCGGTCCCGCAGGAACGCGCCGATTCGGGTTTCGTCCAGCCGCACCGGCTCGCGGCGAAGGAGGTCTTCGATCTCCACCTCCCGGAGCTGCGGCACGAAGCCGGCGGCGCCCGAGAGCGTCCCGGCCGGCGGGAGGACCTTGACGGCCAGGCCCGCCTCCAGGAGCGGCGCGACGATCCGTCGAAGCACGGGCCCCGAGGCGCTGGGAATGGCCACGAAGACCTTGCGGACGCCGCGGCGCGCGGCGATCTCGGCGGCCCGCGACACGGGCCCCAGGACCGGCACCCCGCGGAGGGTCCCTCCCCGCTTCTCGCGCGCGTCGTCCACGAAGCCGATCACGCGGATCCGTCCGGCGGCCACGCGCTGCAGCTCGCGAAGAAGCGTCTCCCCCGAGTCCCCCGCGCCCGCGATCAGCACGGGTTCCGGTCCTTCGGGATCGCGAACCCGGCCGCCGCCCTCGCGCCGCGCGCGCGCGGCCGCGAAGAGTCCGCACGTGCCGAGGAAGGTGAGCAGGCCGTGGAGGACGACGACGCTCTGGAGAACCGCGCCCGCCGGAAGAAAGGCGGCGTTGACGCCCGCCAGGACCGCCGCCGCGGCCGCGCAGGAACGGAGGATGACCAGGAGATCGAAGATCCCGACGTAGGGCCAGAGGATCCGATACACGCCGCCGGCGAGAAAGGCCAGCGCGTAGGTTCCCGCGACCGCCGGCAGCGTGGCCGCCATGGCGCGCGCCGCGGCATGGGGCACGCGGAACTCGAAGCGGATCGCATGGGCCAAAATCCATGCGCCGGCCGCCGCGGCGACCGTTCCCAGGATCAGGGCCGGGCCGGGACATCCCGCCTTCGACGAAGCGGCGGCGGCCAGGCCCGCCTCCGGACCGCGCATCTCTCGGGTCGACGTCTTCATGGCACGACTCGTTCACTAACCGTTCCCGGGAGCCGCCGCTCAGGCCCACGCCACCCCTTCTTCGTCCCGCGCGGGCGCCCGCACGTCCGCGCCGGGCGCGAACGCCTCTTCCATCGGGGGTGCGGCCTGAGGAGAGCGTCCTTTGTTCACCACGAGCCCGAGAACGTTCACGCCCAGGTCTTCGAGGCGGCGGAGCGCCGCCCGCGCCTCCGAGCGGCGCGTGCGTCCCTCCTCCACCACCAGAAGCGCCGCCTCGGCCCGGCGGGCCACCCACGCCGGTTCCGAAAGCGGAAGGACGGGCCCCGTGTCGATGACCACCCACGGGTACCGTTCGCCGGCCTCGTGGAGCGCCTTGCCGAAGCGCGGGGAACCCGCCACCTCCGCCGGCCCTTCCAGTTCCTGTTCCGCGCCGAAGACGTCCACGCCCGGAAGTCGGGACGGCTGCACCGCCTCCGCCAAGGAACGTTCGCCGCGGAGGAATTCCTCCAGTCCCGGCCCGCGCGGGTTCGCCAGGAACGCCTTCAGCCGCGGGCGGCGGAGTTCCGCGTCGAAGAGGAGAACGCGCCGGCCTTCCAGGGCGAGGACCCTCGCGAGGTTGACGGCCACCGTCGAGCGTCCTTCGCCGAACCCGGCGCTCACGATCGCCAGCCGGCGCACCCCGCCGGCTTCTTCCAGCCGCGCCCTCACGCCGGCGCGCAGCGCGCGGAAGGCTTCCAGGGGCGCCGTCGCCGGATCGTCTTCCGGCACGAGGGGCGTCCCTTCCGGAGGCCGATCCGGACGGCGCGGGACCACCGCCAGCACGGGACGGCCCAGGAGCGCCTCGGCCTCGGCGGGGCCGGACAGCCGGTCGTTCATCTGCTCCGCCAGGATCACCGCCGCGGCTCCGAGGAGCAGCCCCAGGAGCGCTCCCAGGGTCAAAAGGAGGCGCGGCCGGCGGTGGGGTTGAGCGGGAGGCCGGGCGAAGTCCACGACGCGCACGCTCGCCAGTCCCGCGCCGGAGGTGGCGTGGATCTCGCCGTGCTTGCGGAGGTAGGCGTCGTAAAGCTGCCGGGCGGCGGCCCGCTCCGCCTCGAGCCGCCGGAATTCGTCCAGACGCAGGCGGGCGTCGCTCATCCGGGTTTCCACGCGCTCCTGCTCGGCCAGGAGGGAGATCTCCTCGAACCGCGCCGCGCGCGCTTCGTTCCGGAGCGCTTCGAGGGCGCCGCGCGACGCCTCCCGGATGCGGGTTTCAAGGAGCGATCGTTCGCGCCGGAGCGTCTCGAGGCGCGGATGGCGATCCTTGAGAACGCTCTCTTCGCGGGCGATCTCGGCGTCGAGGTCGGTGCGACGCGCCCGGAGCCCCTCGAGCGCGCGCTCCCGCGCCAGGGCGGCCGGAGGGACGGCGGTTCCGGCGCGGTCCCACGCTTCCTCCTCGGCGGCCAGCGCCGCCCGGCGGAGCCGCAGGTCCGCCAGTCGCGCGGCGAGCTTGCGGCGGGACTCCACGAGCGACGCGTACTGCTCCTCGAAGTCCGCAAAGCCCGTTTCGTCCTGAAAGGCGCGAAGCGCGCGTTCGGCCTCCTCCACGCGGCGGCGGATGGCCGGGAGCGTCTCCCGATCGAGCGCCTCGAGTTCGCCGGACTTGACTTCGCGCAGGCGGCGGTCGGCCTCTTCGAGGAACCGGGAAGCGACCGCGTTGACGATCCGCGCGGCGTGCTCGGCCGAAGGGTGGACGAGCGCCACGTTGAGGAGGAACGTGGAAGGAACGGTTTCCACCTCGAGCGCGCGGGCGAGCGCTCCGGCCGGATCCGGGGCGGAGGCGTAGGGGCGCGCGGCCTCCGCGGGCAGCTCCCGGAGGACCGCCTCCAGGAGGCCGGGGCTCCTCAGAAGGATCTCCTGGGTGCGGAAGTAGTTTTCCCACACCTGGAGGCTCCCGAGGTACGACGAATCGCTCGATTCGGCGGCGACGCGCGGCCGCTCGGGTCGGACCTCGATCGTGGCCTCGGCGCGGTAGGCGGGCGGCTGAACCAGGGTCGCGGCCGCGGCGGCCAGCACGCCGGCGCCGGCCACGGCGCCGAAAAGAAGCGCGCGGCGGCGAAGAAGCGCGAGGGCGCGCCGGAGGGCGGATCCCTCCTCGCCCCCGGGCCCGGCGGGAAGGGGGCTGGGGGCCGCGGAACCGCGCGCGGCGCCCCAGCCGTTCCACGAACTGCGATCCTTCAAAGGTCCCCCCTCCGCTCGCGTCGTCGCCGAACCGCCCGCGCAGCCCCTCGCGGGCAGCATACGGACGCGACCGGGGGGAGAATGTTATGCGGCCGGAAGGGGAATGAAAACGCGACCTATCCCGCCGGAAGGCGCCGGTAGTCCTCGCCGAACTTGACCATCCGCGCGGCCAGGTCGCTGGCGGCGACTTCCTGGGAGCTGGCGCGATCGACGAGGCGGCGATGCATGCCTCCGACGAGTTCGGGATCGATCGCGGAAAGCTCCGCGATGGCGGCGGAGGTGTGCTGAAGGATCCAGTCGAAAAGGGACCGCCGGACGACGACGACTTCGGGACCGGATTCCTGAAGAATGCCTTTCTCTTCCTCGGTGAGGAGCGGTTCGCCGCGGCCGTAGCGCCGGTAGAGCTCCTCCATGACGCGGTCCACGGGGGCGATGTGCTGCCGCTGGACGCGCATGGCGGCCTCGACGGCGGCGCGGTACGGCTCGTACTGGGCCCGCAGGGCCTCGTAGCGGCGGCGCGCCTCGCCCGCCTTGTCGGGAGGCAACCCCTCCAGGAAGTCGCCGGCCAGCTTGAGCGCCTCGACGGCGCGGTAGTAGTCCTTGATCGCGCCGTTGGCCTGGACGCGGTCGAGCAGCTCCTCGGCGATCGTGGCGCTGGGACCCTGCTCCAGGGTGAACGCCTTGGAGGCATAGACCTCGGCCATCGCCTCGACCACGCGCTCGAGAGGCCACCGGCGGGCGGGGTCCTTCTCGCGGGCGCCTTCGATGAGGGCCTCGAAGCGCGCGGAAATCTCCGGACGGAAATGATGGACGCGGTGGGGGTGCGGATCCGGCGACAGGAGCCGGCGGCGGAAGGCGTCCGGATCGTCGAGTTCGTACGGCAGGCGGCCGCAGGCCAGAACGTACAGGGTGACCCCGAACTGGTAGACGTCCGTCTCGGGCCCGAAGGCGCCTTCGCGGAGCTGTTCGGGGGCGGCGTACGGAAGGGCGCCGAGATCGGTTCCGAGGCCCGCCCCGAAGCCGGCGACCTTGACGAGGCCGCGGGATGTGCCTCCGCCGGGGCTCTCGAGCGTGATGTTCGCCGGTCGAAGATCGCCGTGCGAGACGCCCGCCCCGCGGGCGTGGAGGAGCGCATGAGCGACCTGGTAGCCGATGTGGGCGACCGCCGCCAGCGGAAGCGGCCCCTGCCCCTGTTCCGCGCGGCGCCGCCACACGCGCTCGAGGCTCTTGCCGGGCACGCGCTCGAGGAAGAGGCACATTCCAAGCCGAGGGTCGACGAGGCGCCCGTAGCGCCGCAGAATGTGAGGGTGGTTGAGCCTGCGCAGGGCGTCGTCCTCGCGCAGGAGGAAATGAGCCCACGGGCGCGGGGAGGGTCCTTCGGAGGCGCCGCGGCGGGCGACCTTGACGGTCACGCGCGCTTCGCCTCCCAGGCGGCTGTCGAGCGCGCGCAGGTACCGTTCCCGGACGCGGGCGGCGGCGTCGGACGGGAGCGCGCGGCATTCTTCCCAGAGCGCGTCGGCCCGGGCGCGGATGGCGCGGACGTGCGCTTCGTCCTCGATGGGGCCTCGTCCGATGGTAAACGGGATGTCCAGTCCGAAGAATCCGGGGTCCATTTCGCCCGCGACCATCAGCTCCCCGAGAAGCGCCGGCAGATTGACGAGACGCCCGGCGAAGACGTGGCCCGCCCCGAGAGTTCCGGTGTATTCCTCGAGGACGGCGACGTCCCGGTGAAGGCGGATCGGGAGGGCCGTCCTGGGATTCTTTCCGGAAGTGTGCACGGAATCCATGGCTCGCCCTGTCGGCCGCCGGTCCGGCGGCGTCGTTACACCATTATGGTTTTCGTCCTGCGCCAAGACAATCCGCAGGTGGATTCGAAGATCGAATTGCGGTTCGTCCCGGTTGCGCCGGACGGGACCGGCCGATATACTCTGACCCAACCATGAGGAGGGCTGCCATGTTGGGACTCTTTCTTGCGCTCCTGACCGCCGCCGCGCCGTCCCGATCCGTCACGTTCGAGGAGGCGAAGGCGAATCCGGCCAAGCGCCCGGCCTATCTGGCCGCCAAGCTCGATCCGCTCGTCTACGACAAGGACCGGAACCCCGCGGGGCTCATCCGCGGGTGGTACTTTGTGCCCGAGACCAGCCACGGCGCGGCCGGCTGCCGGTGCGGGACCTGCGCCCGGGCGGCGATCCGCGAGGTTTACAAGGCCGAAGGGCGGGAGTTCTATTTCGAGCGCGAACTGCCGGGGATCCTGGCGTCGCTCGAGGCCCCGACCTTGCGGGTCCTTCCCTACTACAGCGAAGACTACGGCGCGGCCGCGCAGGCCAAGGGCGGGCTCGTCCTGGTGGGCGATCTTTTCGCGCTGGCCGGGGAAGACGAAGCGGCGAGCGTCCTGGAGGACTACGCCCTCACCGTCATCAAGGTCCGCGAGGAGGGCCTGAAGATCGACGACCGCGAGCTCGACACGAACATCCCGGCGCTCAAGACGATCGGGCACGTCAGCCTAATCCGCCTGTGGGGCCAGCTGGCGCAACTCGAGGGGATCCTCAAGGGCCGGCGCCAGGTGAGCGACGGCTTCCGCCAGGAGGCGATTCGCCAGTATCTGGCGACCTACCGCACGTTCATGACTCAGTTCCTCAAGGAGAAGAAGATCTACGACGACAACAACGAGAACACGCTTCAAAAGGAGATCGTCGACTTCCTCCAGCTCGTGCTTCAGACGATCGACGCGCGCGTCGGCGCGCTGGGCTACCGCCACAAGCTTCTCGACAAAGCCACCCAGGAACACGCGCTGGAAAAGAAGTAGAGGGGAAGGACAGGGCATGTCCGACGATCTTCTCCTTACCGAGGCGCGATCGCGCACCGTGCCCGGGGTGCCGGGCCGGTCGCTCAACACCGTCCGGACGCACCACTTCGTGATCGACGAGCCCGCTTCGAACGGCGGGCCCGGCGAGGAGGTGACTCCGGCGGAAGCGTTCCTTTCCGGAGTTTCCGGATGCGCGGTCCTTCTCCTGGACGCCTTCGCCCGCAAGGAAGGGGTTCCCTTGCGGGAGGCGCGGGCGCACATCCAGGGCGTGCGGCGCAAGGACGACCCGGCGAATTTCCGCGAAGTGCGGCTGCGGCTGGAGCTTTACGGCGTGGACGACCGCCAGGCGGCCGCGCTCGTCGAGAAATTCAAGGGACGCTGACCCCTCTACCGGGCGGTCGCCGTGGCGACCCAGGTTACCGTGACCGTCGAGACCCGGCCGTAGAGGCTTACGCCGACCGGCGCCGGCGCCGAACCGCCAGAAGCGCCGCGCCCAGGACTCCCGCCCCCGCGGCTCCGGCCGGCCCGAGCGCCGCACGCACGGAGCTCCCGCAGCTGCACCGGCCGTCCATGAACCCTTCTTCGTGGTCCCCCGTGCGGGGCGGCAGGGGCTGCGGCGTCGCGCAGGCGACGTTCGAGTCGCCGCTTGTGCCGTAGGCGTTGACCGCGCGGACGAAGTAACAGTACTGGACTCCGAAAGAAACCGCCGTGTCCTGATACGAGGTGCCCGTGACGGTCGCGAGGGGGGCATTGGATTGATCCGTGCGGAAGACCTGATAGGACGTGGCGTCCGCAACCGCATCCCACGTCACCGTGATCGAAGGAAGACCCGTGATCGTGCTGGTCACGGCGGTGGCCTGAACGTTCGTGGGAGCGTCGGGGGGGACGGGCGGGACAGGAGAAAGGGCGGACGAGGGAATGATGATCATCTGATTGTTCGAATCCGGCCCGTTGTACGAAAGGCGGCACTCCTCGCCGCCTCCGTTTTCGTAGAATTCCAAGCGGATCGTGTGGGCTCCCGCGGTCAGAGCGACCGCCCCGCTGAAGTGATCCGTGGGCCCTTGGTCGACCCAGCTGTCCACAATGAGATTGCCGTCGATCCAGAGTCGCACGCCGTCGTCACTTCGGGCGTTGAACGTGTAGTTTCCGCCCGTGTTGATTCGAAGGAACCCCGTCCAGGCGACCATGAAGTCGTCCGCCTGAACGCCCGGGCCGGGAGGATTCGAAAAGCCGAAATTGATGGTGGCGTCGACGCGCGTCAGCGCCGGGGTCCCGGTGAACGTCGTCCCGGCGGGACTTCCGGGGGGCGGCGGAGGCGACCCCCCCGTCCCGCTGTTGTTGTAATATCGCCCTTCAAGCCCCTGGAGGGCGTGCGCGTCCGCGCTCCAAGCCAGTAATCCCCAGAGAACCACCCCGACGGACCCCCCGGACTTCAGTCCCTTACCCATAATCCGCCTCCCCTGAAATCCCCTCCGGAAGAATCACACTCAGGCCGTTCCTTAACCTCCGACAAAGGCGAAGTGACGAAGATGAGATGGCAAGCGCTGAGAGAATCTCATGCGCACTGACCTCTCCCGGAGTTCCATACGCCGACCTCCGTGAGGCCCGCCCCAAGACCGGCCCGGAAGGGCGTCCCCTTCGCGGGCAAGTGGATGCCGCTAGTTCCCCCAGATTCGACGGCGCGCTGCCAGAAGCACCCCTGCCGCCGCGAACGCGATCCCCGCCGCGAGCGGAACCGCCGGGGGCCGCGCCGATCCGCAGCTGCATCGGCCGTCCATGAGGCCTTCCTCGTGGTCTCCCGTCCGGGGAGGAATGGGCTGGGGGCTCCCGCCCGCCGCCGCGGTCGGTCCGCTCTCCCCCACGGTGGATACCGCCACAACATAATAGAAATAGCTCCCCGGGTAGGTCGCCGTGGAGTCCACGTAGGACGTAGACGAGGTCGAGGCCAGGTAGGTAAAGGGTCCGCTCGACGTGGGGCCACGGTAAATGTCGTAGGTGTAGCTCCCGACGAACCCCGCCGGCGCCGTCCAGCTCAGGCTCATCTGGTTGACCCCGCCCGTGGCGGTCAATCCGGTGGGCGCGGGAAGTCCCGCGTTCAGTTCGCGGATCTCGTTGTCGGAAAGGACCCGGTTGTAGAAGCGCACGTCATCGATCGCCCCCCGAGCGGCCCAGCGCCAGCTGCCGGCACCCGGGTTGGCGATCCCGATTCTCCACGGCGTCGTGCCGTATTCACGCGTGGCGAATCCATCCGTGTAATCGGTCTGCCCGGCGAGCGTCCCGTTCACCCAGAGCGAAACGGTACCGGTCGTCCGATTCCAAACGCCGCAGAGATGGTACCACTGCCCCGCGTCGTAGGTGCTCGTCCAGGTTCCGGTTCCCCTCCATTGGTCACCTGTTTCCCAGTGCTCGAAGACGAACTGCCGGTTGTAGTTGTAATGAATCCCGAGATGCCACCCGGATTTCACCACGACGGCGTATCGAGCGGTATTTGTGCTTTCGATTGGATTCCCACTGCCGTCCAGGGGAGGGGTGGGCGGCACGTCCGCGGGACGGAACCAGGCCGAGATCGTGTAGCTATTCTCCTGAAGGTTCTCGAGGGCGGGCGTATTCGGAATCTCGACGTAATCGTCCGTCCCGTCCGTGTAGTCGAAACTCAAAGCGCGAGGATTGGGAAAGCTGAAGACGGGTCCCGGCGTAAAGGGGGCGGGAGTGCCGACCCAGGTTCCCGCCGCTCCTCCCGCCGAATCCGCGGAGGGGGCCGCCGTCTCGTCAAGCTTCCAGTAGCCGACGAGCCCCGTGGGCGAGGATTGGAGAAGGAGCGCCGCGCCGGCCAACGTCGGGACGAAGATATAGAGTGAGAGCGCGCGTCCGAACCGTGCCATTTTCCGCCTCCCTAGCGATTCAGACACAGAGAATCTACCGGGAAGCGAGGAGGGGTGCAACTTCTTTTCGACGCCGGCTACGCCTTCCGGCCGCCGGAAAAGCGCTTGCGGAGGAAATCGATCATCCGGCGGCGATCCTCCGGAAGATTCACAAACCGGATGCCGGCCCGGTAGCGCATCGATCCGTCCGGACGGCACCAGCGGACTTCTCCGGAAGATTCCAGCGAATCGGACAGCGCGTTGAAGTGAAGGGCGAAACGCACCAGCGTCCCCGGCTCCAGAGGTTCGCTCACGAGGATCTGGGCTCCCACCCGGCTGAGGTCGATGACCTCGCGCGCGAGGTTCCGCTTGAGGCCGTCGGAGGCCAGGACCCCCTGCCGCAGGACCGTCACGATGTAATCCTGGACGGAAAAGCGCTCCGCGGCGCGCTTTTCAGAGGGGGCGACATTCGGTTCAGGGTTCGCCACGGCCGCCACGGTAAAGCGCTCGCGCCGTCCCACCGGCGTGTACACCTCGAGGAATTGAAGTCCCACGAAGTGTCCGGAAGCGACGCCTGCCCGGCGGGTGGCGCACCAGCGCACCTCTCCGCGGGCGCGGAAGGTCTCTCCCGAGGCGCGGTCCCGAAGCTCGAGCGTCACCCTCTCGCCCCCCGGAAGCGGCTCGCTGACCCGCACGCGCGCCCCGCCGGGCGAGATGTCCACGAGCTCCTGGCCGATGTTGCGGCGCGCCTGGGGTTCCGGGCCCGGGGCCGTCCGGTAGCAGGCCAGGTCCACGCCGGCCAGGACGCGGCGGGGATGGGCGCGGCGGGTTTCTGGGTTCGCCATGGGTTCCCACCCTAGTCGGCGCCGAAAGTTTTGTCAACCCCCGATCGATTCTTCTCGCCCTCGCGCGTCACGCGTGTATAATGTCGCGCGTCTTATGGACATGATCGCCATGCTCGTTCAGGACGCGCCGCCCGCGGGCGGCGAGGCGGGCGCGACTCAGCCGCCCCAGGGGAGCCCGGAAGGAGCGCCTCCGCCGCCTCCCGGCGGCGGCCTCGGGCAGCTTTTCATCCCGCTCCTGCTCATGTTCGTGGTCATGTACTTTCTGATGCTGCGCCCCCAGCGCAAGCAGCAGAAGGAGCGCGAGCAGATGCTCTCGGCGCTCAAGAAAAACGACCACGTCGTGACGACCGCGGGCATCTACGGGATCGTCAAGCAGGTCCGACCCGAAGATAACGACCTGGTCCTCTGCATCGACGAGGACAAGGACGTCCGGATCCGGATCTCCAAGAACGCGGTCGCCGGACTGGTGAAGGCTTC
The DNA here is from genome assembly GCA_035574235.1 of Planctomycetota bacterium. Taxonomy (NCBI): domain Bacteria; kingdom Pseudomonadati; phylum Planctomycetota; species Planctomycetota bacterium. Next base: position 24,268 of record DATLZA010000020.1, read on the forward strand.
CGGCGCCGCCGAGGCCAAGGCCGAGACCCCCAAGAGCTGATCCGGACTCCCGGACGGACCGAGGCCTTCCCCCTTTTCGTTGCCAACCGCAGGGGATTCATGTATTTTCTGCCCAACCTGAGCTGGGACTAACTATGAATCAGGACACGAAGTATCGCTTCATCTTCATTGTTCTCCTCACGGCGGTCTTCGCCTACGTGGTGGCGCCGATCCCCAACAAGCCCCGAATTCCCGGACTGGCGGACGCGAAGGTGAACCGTGGGATCGACCTGGCGGGCGGCGCGGAGCTGCGCTACCGCGTTCTCTACGAACCCGGCGAACCCGACAAGGCCAAGAAGACGCAGGACGCCACCGACGTCATCCGCCGCCGCATCGAAGCCCGGCAGCTCAAGGAGCCCCGAATCTATTCGCAGGGGGAAGACCAGATCGTCATTCAGCTGGCGGGAGTGGACCGATCGACCCTGGAGGACTATAAGCGTCTGGTCCAGCAGGCCGGCAAGCTCTCGCTTCACGCCGTGGCGAGCAAGGAGATCCAGGAGAAATTCAACCAGGACGGCCGCGTCCCCGACGGGTATATGAAGGTGCCCGTGGAGGCGGAGCACCGTCCCCGGAGCGAGGAATACGCGGCCTGGAACCAGCCCGAGGTTCTCGTCCAGCGGGAGCCCGTCATCGAGGGCCGCAATATCACCAGCGCCGAGCCCCACCAGCGGATGATCCCGGGCGGCCTGGAGTGGGTGACGGACTTCCGGCTGGACACCGAGGGCGGCAAGCGCTTCGACGAGGCGGCGCGGATTCTCTATCACCAGCGGCCGCCGGGGATGATCGCCATCATCCTGGACGGCCAGCTCCGCTCGATGCCCGTGGTGCAATCGGAAAGCTTCGGGGGCTCCGGCCAGATCTCGGGCGCCAAGAACGAGCAGGAGGCGCGGGACCTAGCGATCATCCTGCGGAGCGGAAGCCTCCCCGCCCCCATCGGCTTCGTGGACCGGGACGGGAAACGCGTCGTGGGCCAGCCGGAGTCGGAAACGTTCGTCGGCCCGACGCTGGGACAGGACGCGATCCGGCGCGGGCTCTGGGCGAGCGGCCTGACGCTGGCGCTCGTCTCGGTCTTCATGATCGTTTACTACCGCAAAGCGGGGTTCATCGCGGTGATCGGCCTGCTTCTGAACCTCCTTTTCCTGATGGGGGTGATGGCGTTCTTCAACGCGACGCTGACGCTGCCGGGCATCGCGGGAATCGTCCTGACCGTCGGCATGGCGGTGGACGCGAACATCCTCATCCTGGAGCGCATCCGGGAGGAACAGGCGCGGGGAAAATCGGCGCTTCAGGCGTTCGAGGCGGGCCACGAGCGGGCGTTCAGCGCCATCCTCGACGGAAACCTCACGACGCTCGTGGCGGCGATCGTGCTTTACTACTTCGGAACGGGCCCCGTCCAGGGTTTCGCGGTGACCCTTTCGATCGGCATCGCGACGACCCTTTTCAGCGTCCTGTTCTGTGCGAAGACCTTCCTCCGGATGGCGATCCAGGGCGGGCTCAAAGAGTTCAAGATGATGCGGTTCCTCGCCGAGCCCAAGGTGGATTTCCTGCGGGTGGCGAAGCCCTGCGTCGTGGCTTCGGTTCTTCTGGTCGGGGCGGGGACGGCGTTCTTCCTGGCGCGGGGGGAGAAGAACTTCGGGATCGACTTCCGGGGAGGATCGCTTCTGGCGTTCCGGCTGACGGAGGAATCGGACATCGACACGGTGCGCCGGACGGTCTTCTCGATCAAGGGGCCGGACGGTCTGGCCAAGTATCCGGACGCGGAAATCCAGACGGTGGCGGATCCCCATGTGGACCGGCCGGAGCTCGGCATCGGCAGCGGCCATTCCCGGAACTTCCAGGTCCGCACGGCCTACCACGACGTGGTGACCCTCAAGGACGACATTCAGGAGGCGTTCAAGGACACGCTTTCGCACGAACCCTTCCGGGAAATGAAACCGGAAGAGGTGAATCCGAATCCGCGGTTCGTACGGGGCCATCCGCCGGGGCCGGGGCTCTTCCTGTACGTCAAGGCCTCCGTCCCGGTCGACGAAGTGCGCCGCAAGATCGCCGCCCCGGAGGGAGCGCGGGATTTCTTCCGGAAGGACGAGCAGGGGGAGCCCCTCTTCGTTCTGGAGGAAGCGCCGGGAGCCCCGAAGAACCTGCGGGCGCTGGCCCTGACGCCCACCCGCGAGGACGCGGAGCGGGAGGGCTGGCGGTCCCGCCTGCGGGAGCGCCTCAAGGCCGTTCTTGCGGGAGAGCTGGCGGAGGACCCGTTCATCGCCCAGGGCACGATCGGCCCGGCGGTGGCGCGGGAGCTGAAGGATTCGACCGTCTGGGCGATGATCATCTCGTGGGCGCTCATGATCGTCTACATCGCCATCCGGTTCGCCTCGTGGCGCTACGGGGTGGCCGCGGTGGTGGCGCTCGTCCACGACGCGCTCGTGGCGCTCGCCTTCACGTCGCTGGCGGGGGCGATCGTGCCCAAGTCCTGGGGGCTTTCCTTCGAGATGAACCTCACGACGATGGCGGCGATCCTCACGATCATCGGATACTCGATCAACGACACGATCGTGATCTTCGACCGGATCCGCGAGAATCTGATCCTGATGAAGAAGGCGACCTTCCGCGAGGTGGTCAACACGAGCGTCAACCAGACCCTGTCGCGGACGATTCTGACGGCCTTCACGGTGTGGATCTCGGCGGCGGTGCTCTACGCCTTCACGATGAACACGGGCGGGGGGATCGCGGAATTCGCCTTCCCGCTTTTGATCGGCGTGATCGCGGGGACCTACTCGACGATCTACATCGCCTCCCCGATCGTTCTGTGGTGGTACCGGGGCCAGCGGCCGCCGACCGCCTGAGGGGCGGGCGGAATTCGTAGTTTATAAAATATAACTTGACAGTCCCGGTCCGGGCGATATACTAAGCAGTGGCGGTTCCGAGGGGGAACTTCGTGGAGAGAGAGGGGGGACACG
>DATLZA010000021.1 GCA_035574235.1 Planctomycetota bacterium
GTGGAGCCCCAGACGATCTGGATCCGCAAGGGCGGCAAGCGCCGCGAACTGGGCCTCTCGGGCGTCCAGGGCGGCACCTACATGCGCCACGGCGACCACTATGTGCTCAAGATCAACGACCTCTCCGGCCGCATCTACGTCAACGACGGCATCGACGGCGGCCCTCAAGGCTCCGTCTCCCAGAACCTCAAGAGGATCCTCAACATCCTGGGCCAGCTCGTTCAGGTTCCCCAGCTGGGGGACCGGATCCTGGCCAACCGTCCGCCCTATGGATACCGCCATCCGCAGGAGCTGCTGAAAGCGGTGGGTTATGACGAAGCGCTCTGGGCGCGCTTCCGCGATTTCGTAACGGTCTACGCCTGGGTGGACCCCAACGTGGCCAACCCCGTCCCGCTTTCGGCGGCGAAGCTTTCGGACTATCCGGTGCAGTACTACCGGGGCAATCCGCCGGTGTATCGGCACGGAAGCTACATCTCCGGGCGCGACGCGCGGGGTGAGGCCGTCCAGGTCCCCGGGGGCCTGAACACCTGTCCGAACGTCTGCCCTGGAGGCAACCACGACAATCCCGCGATCCGGGTTTACGGCCTGGATACGCTCAACCCTCAATGGATCGAGGTCGTCTCGCGCGCCCCGGTCAACGTCAACAGCGCCCCTCTCGAGGTGCTCGTGGCGCTTCTGACGGATCTGAAGGGTTTCTTCTTGGCCGATCGGCGCCGCAACAACCCGAACTGGCGGGGGGACAAGTACCTTTCCTTCAAACACCAGTGCACGTACTCGCCCGACCGCACCGACGGGGACGAGTACGGGTTCCTCATGGAGACGGTGCCGATCGTGGGTCCCGGGGGAACCGCCACCGAAGGCATTTCCGCCTACGTGATCGCTGAGGAAATCATCGCCTGCCGTTCCCGCCGATCCTCCAAGAACTTCAACTACGCGACGGTCCCCTGGTCGGGGCCGTTCAAGACGTGGCGGCAGTTCTACCAGTTCGTGGACAACCTCGCCGTTCCCAAGAGCGAGGGCGGCGCGGGCGTGCTTGAAGATCCCCGGCCCATTCACAAGGACTACGCCGAGGAGGTTCCGGACCCGACGGGCCACGGTCCGCTCGTGGACAGCCCGGCCCAGCGCCGGCACGCCGTGCGGGCGATCGCCGACGTGATCAAGGCCAACTTTAACCCGAACCTGCATCTCAACGAGCTCAACCCCGACGAAAACCTCTTCCTGCGGGTGGACAAGACCGATCTCATCGTCAATTCCACCGAATTCTGCTTCGTCCCCACGGGGTACTTCGAGATCGAGGCCCTGGGCCGGATCGTGCGGCCGGCGGATTCCGACCAGAAGGACGCGGACGCCTATCTTCACGACTGCGAGATCGTCGCGCAGGCCAAGGCCACGGCGACCTACAAGATCTACGATCTCTACCGGGAAACCAACCAGAAGCAGTTCTATGCCGGGGAGCTTCCGCCGCGGTCAGGCTCGTTCGAAACCAACAACGACTATTCGCTCGAGATCGGCCCCGAACCCGATAACGGCATCTTCCCCGGCAACCTCGGCGCCCCGGGGGATCCCGACAACGAATGGGACGGGTACATCGCCTTCCCCACGGTGGGGGGCGTCTTCGGCGGACACGGCGCTTCGCGGAAATCGAAGAACACGCTCGTGAGCACTCTGAGCCTTCCCAACGCGCCGCACCTCAATGCGGCCATGCACGGGCACTTCACCCTGGATTTCCACCTGCATCATTCGACGCTCGACCGATCCGAGATCGGAAGCCTCGAGGCCGGGCCCGACGATCCGATCGAAAACTATGGCGACGTCGTGTACAACCAGATCCTGCCCTACGGGGGGCCGTATGCCCCCCCCTCGGGACCCGGAGGAGCGGCGCCCGGGGGAACGCCGATTCACCGGCTGGCGCGGAGTTTCCGCCTCAACTACAACCCGATGTCCGGGACGGTGTCGGCGCCGGGACTCATGCCGTACGCGCCCTCCGATCTCCGGATCGACGGCGGCTACGTGGAACGCCACGCGGCGCCGGCCTATTTCGTCCAGCGCGGCGGGGCGATCTGGAACTTCAACCAGGAGCGCGCCACCGGCATGGTCAGCTTCTGGATCAAGCCCTCCTTCTTCCCCGATCTGACGGGCAAGATCCGGGCCTTCTGGGACATGTCCCGGTTCCACACGCCGTGCGGGGCTCAGGTCTACGTTTGGCCCTTCGCGCAGTGGTTCTACCCTTCGAATTACCAGGCCGGCGCCTCCGGCATCTCCGAAAACACCGGCCCCAAGTACTCCCACAACGATCTGGGCCAGTATCAGCCGTGCTCGATGGTCTGGGGCAGCAAGCAGTGGCACGGTTCCCAGAACGGACCCATCGATGGAACCAATAAGGCGCATTCCTTCGGCAAGATGACGGTCTGCCTGAACCACCTCGGTCACGAGGAATGCGTGAAGCTCAACCGCCTGAACCCACGGGTCAAGCCGAGTCCGCTGCGCGCGCATCGCTGGCTCCACACGACCTTCTCGTGGAACCTCTTGGGCGGGAGCGATACGTCGGGACTGATGTACTCCAAAATGTACATCAACGGGGTCGCCTCCGGCCCGAGCTCGCCGTACGTACCGTACACCTACTCGACGATGACGAGCTGGGCGGAAGGCGTGGATCGCATCAACTACTTCGACAAGCACGACGGCGGCGAATACAACCAGATGCGCCTTGGGGCTCCTTCGAGGATCGCCAAGGCGGCCGTCGCCGGCGAAACCGGCGGCTTCCGGGGAAATTTCTCGGGCGACCATACGGTCGACGAGCTTTACGTCTGGAAGAGCGAGGGTGAAGGCGATCCCCTGGTGCTCTGGCAGCGGGGACGGTACTACAAGCCGCTCGAAACCGCCTACGGCGAAGGGCGCTTCGTCTCCCAGCCGATTTCCCTGCTGCCCTCGTTCGCCCGGCTCCTGCCGCCGCCCTCCACCGCCGTGCCGCCGGGAATGGGCGGCCGCGTGCAGGACGGCTCGATCCAGACGGCCAACGTCCAGAAGGTGAGGGTTCTGGGAATCTCCTGGACGTGGTTCGCGGAGGATGTGGACCCGGAGACGGGCCGCCCGCAGCTTTTCGACTACAACGATCCCACGCTGGGCATCGCGGTGGACGACGTGCGTCCGACGCTGAAGCTCGGGATCCGGGACGGACAGCTCACGTACGGCCCCTTCGAGGACGACGCCTTCTCGGCGGTGCGGGCCCCGGACGGAACGGTGCCGGTGATCCAGGATCCCCGCCAGGTGCGGTACTTCGCGCACTTCGGCCTGGAAGGCGCGCAGCTTCAGACGATCCTCCTGGCCACTCCGGTCCTCGATGACGTGACGCTCTATTACGACGACGCGGGATCGCACCTTCTCTCGTATACTTTCGACAACAGGATCTTCTAGCCATGAAGAAACCGACGACGATGCTGGCGGCGGCGTTCGCGGCGGCGCTCCTGGGGCCGGCCGCGGCCGATCAGGAAGAGCCCGCGGTCACGCTCCTCTGCAAGCCGCCCGCGGCGCGGGCGCGGATCCCGCGCCTGCGCCTGGACGGAACGGCCGCCTATCCCGACCGCACCGTCCTGCGCCTCCACCTGGCGCGGCAGTTCGAGATGTGGGCGGGCGGGCGCATCCTGCCCACTTCGATCGGAGGCAGCGGCGGCTTCGTCGAGGTCCGCAACCGCAAGTTCGTCTACGAGCCCCTGTTCGAAGGGCCGGGCCACTACCTCATCCGCGTGGAGTTCAACCTCGACAGCCAGCTGGAGCCGTTGCGGGAGTCCCTCAAAAAGCACCCGCCCCGCAAGGAATGGACCTTCCAGTTCGCCGCCTGGGGGGATGAGCTGGGAACCCAGCTCGGCAAGCTGCCGGAGATCGACCAGCTGGCGGCCGAGACCTTGGAACTCATCGGGCGCATCGAAAAAGCGTGCGTCTCCAAGGCCTCCTGGGACTCCCAGGCCAAGGAGCTCAACAAAGAGGTGGTCAAGCTCATGGCCAAAATCGAAGGCGAGAAGCAGGACCTCAAGACGGTTTTCCCCGCTTCCATGAGCCAGCTTTATTACACCGTCCGTTCGATCCGGGGCACATCGGATCTTTTCGTCTGGGAAAACGGAAAGTTCGCCGGGGGCCGCTCGTACCACGCCGAGAACCAGAAGGTGAAGACCCACCGGGAGGAGGATTTCACGTTCGAAAACCTGCGCCGGTACGTCGAAGAGGTCCCCTCGCTGGCCGGCCGCGAGTTCGCGCTCTGGGTGGTCAAAGACCTCCGGCGAACCGAGGGCAAGCTCTCTTCGGCCCTGGAGGACGTCCTGAAGGCGAACGCCGCGCACGCGGGAGTGGCGCCCTACGCCGAGCGTCTCCAGAAGGCGGCGCCCGCGGATCTGGATCTTCTGGAAACGGAGATTCGCGGCGCCGCGCCGCAGAAGCCCAAGCCGCCCGAGGAGAAGCCCAAACCCCAGGACGAGAAGCCCAACGCGCCGGGGAAGTCCTCATGAGCTCCGCCCTCGCGACCGCGTGCCTTCTGCTCCTGGCCGCCCCCCAGGAGAAAAAGGATCCGTTCCAGGCGCATCCCAAGGTGGACCAGCGCCGCGTCGACGAGGCCATCCGCAAGGGCATCGCGTTCCTCAAGGGCGCGGGTTCCCCGGGCGCCCATCAGGGCATCGCCAACTCGGACGAGCTTGTCCTCTGGACGTTCGTCCACGCGGGCGTGCCCGAGACCGACCCCCGCTTCCAGCAGCTCTTCCGGAACATGATGCAGGCACCGCTCGAGAAAACCTACAAGGTCGCGCTGCAGGCGATGATCCTGGAGGAGATGCACCGCGTCCGCTACCAGGCGCGGATCCAGCAGTGCGCCCAGTTCCTCGTGGACAACCAGTGCCGGAACGGCCAGTGGAGCTACGGGGAACCCTCCATCTACGTGAACGACATCCCCGTTCCCACCGGCGGCGAAGGCGGCCGGGACGTGGCCACGGGCGGAAAGGGAGACGTCCGGATCCGCGAATACGACCCGGCCCTTCCGGTCACCCAGCGCCAGAAGCCCAAGGTCGTCAAGAAAGTCTCCGTCAGGAAGAAGAAGGACGGCCCCGCCTCCGGCGACAATTCCAATTCGCAATACGCGGCGCTGGGGCTTCGCGCCTGCCACGACGCCGGGGTCCTTCTGCCCAAGGAATCGATCGAGCTGGCCGCGCAGTGGTGGCGGGACGCGCTGCATCCCCCCGACGACCCCGCCGCGGCGCGGCGGAATCCTCTGGCCAGCGAAGGCTGGTGCTACGGCCCGCGCAGCCACGGCCACAAGGGATACGGATCGATGACGGCGGGCGCCGTCGGCAGCCTGGCCATCCTGAATTACATTCTCGAGAAGGATTGGAAGCGCGACCGGGAAATCCAGATCGGCCTGGACTGGCTGACGCGCTTCTTCGCCGTAAGCTTCAACCCCGGACCCTACGAGCACGGCGACGGAAAAGTGGACTCCCAGCACCAGTACTATTACTATATGTATGCGTTGGAGCGGGCGGGGGTCCTGTACGGGACGGAGACGTTCGGGGTCCACGAGTGGTACCCCGCGGGGGCGGAGCAGCTCCTGAAGGACCAGCGGCCCGACGGCTCCTGGGCCAACCAGGACGGGGCCAACCCGGTCTGGGATACCTGCTTCGCGATCCTGTTTTTGCGGCGGGCCACGCGTCCCCTCGAGGACGTAGCCACCCGTCCCGCGCGAAAGCCGTAACGCCAGGACCTTCCGGGAACGTAAGCTTCAGGGGCGAGCCATGGGATCGCTTCGGGTCCGCCTTCCACCGGCCGAATCCGGCGGGCGGGAACGACGCGAGACGAGGAGGCGAACTATGGCGCGTTGGCTCGTGGTTTCGGTTCTGGCGGCGCTGCCCGCCCATGCCGCGCAGCAGGGTCAGGGACAACCCCCTCCCTTTCCGCCCTTCAAAGTCGACCAGGTCAAAGTCGACCGGGCGATCGAAAAAGGGATCGCCTACCTCAAGTCCCGCAACGCCGACCACCTCCGGCGGTTCGAGCACATCGGCCGCCAGATGCAGAACTGTGAGCTGGTGCTGTGGACCTACGTCCACGCCGGCGTCCCCGAAACCGATCCCGCCTTCAAGCAGCTTTTCGACGACATGATGGCCCGCCGGCTCGAGGCCACCTACTGCGTGGCGCTCCAGGCCATGGTCCTGGAGGAGGTCGAGCGGGTGAAATACCAGGGCCGCATCTGGCAGTGCGCCCAGTTCCTCGTGGACAACCAGAGCGCGGACGGCTACTGGGGATACGGCGACCCCACGATCTTCGCCGAGGATCCGCCCGTCCCGACGACGAGCGTCCCCCGCGACGTCGCCAGCGGCGGCGGCCAGATCCGGCGGCTGAAGCCCGGCGAAACCCTTCCTCCGCCCGGCACCCGCACGAAGCCTCCGGTCAAGCGCCGCCTCAAGGTGGAAAAAAAGAAGGACGGCAACCCCAACGACAACTCGAATTCCCAGTACGCGGCGCTGGGCCTGCGCGCCTGTCACGACGCGGGCATCGACCTCCCCCCCGCCGTGATCGACAAGGCCATCGCCTGGTGGCGCGGCACTCAAAAGGCGACCGACGGCCAGCCCGTGCGCCTGGACTTCAAGGACGCCCAGGGCAAACCCATCTCGGGCGCCAGCGGGACGAGCGTCATGGACGCCGTCACCGCCGAACCCCAGGGCTGGTGTTACGGCCGGCACGACCACAAGGCGTACGGCTCGATGACCGCGGGGGCGGTGGGAAGCCTGGCGATCTACCTCTACATCAAGGACAACGACGGCGGCAAGAAGCGCTCCTGGCGGCGCGATAAGGACGTGCACGAAGGGCTCGCCTGGCTGGCCGCGAACTTTTCGGTGACCTACAACCCCGGCCCGTACGAGCACGGCAACTTCGCCGAGAACTCTCAGCACCACTACTATTACTTCCTCTACGCGCTCGAGCGGGCCGGCATGCTCTACGGCACGGAAACCGTCGGCACCCACGAGTGGTACCCCGAGGGAGCCAAGGTCCTCATCGAATCCCAGAAGGCCGACGGCTCCTGGGGGGACGGAACCGTGGACACCTGTTTTGCGATCCTCTTCCTCAAGCGCGCCACGCGCCCCCTCGACGTGGCCACCCACGCGGCCGGGTCCCGATAGGGTCGGTACCGCGCGCGCCGGACGCGCCCGCCTCGCCGGGCGCGTCCGGCCGCCTACCGCACCGCCACGCGCGGCTCGAGGTGATCCTTCAGCCGGATCCCGTGCTTCTCGAGCAGCGTCCCCGTCACCTGGTCCAGACGGTGAAGCGACAGGTTGTAGTCGATGAGCGCCTTGAGCTCGTTCGTCCGCGCCACGGCCAGATCTTCCTGCACGTCCAGCACCCGGAACGTCGTCGAAAGGCCCTGCTCGCGCCGCACCATCTCGCCCTCGAGCTGCTCCTGCGCGAGGATCCGCGCCCGGCGCGTCGCCTCGATCCGCTTTTCGTTCGTCTTGATCGCGCGCACCGCCTCCCGCACCTCGACGAAAATCTGATTCTCGAGGTTGCGCTCCTGAAGGCGGAGCCGGCGCTCCTCGAGCTCGGCGCGGCGGTACGCCCCCCGCGCCGCGCTCCCCTCGAGCGGCCATTCGAAGACGAACCCCACGGACAGATCGCGGAAATCCGTGGAGCTCGCCTCGTGCGACGCCCCCTCGGGCGTCTCCTCCGTGCCGAAGATCTCCGCCCGGCCCGTCAGGTCCAGGCGCGGGAGCCCCTCGTTGGCCGCCTGCGCCAGGACCGCCCGCTGCGCCTCGAGCTGGAGCCGGATCTGCCTCAGCTCCGGCCGCCGCCCGAGCGCCTCGGCCGCCGCCCGGTCCACGGCCGCCCGCTCGTCAAGCTCCCCCTCCAGTCCCCGCGGCGCCTCGACCGGCACGATCCCCACGTCTTCCCGCAGAAGCGCCGGGTCCACCAGGCGCTTCAGGCGGTCCTCCGCGTTGAGCACCGCCGCCTCCGCCGTCAGAATCCCTTCCCGCTGGGCCGCCACGCCCGCCTCCGCCTGCGTCACGTCGATCCGCGGAACCACGCCGCGCTCGAACCGCCGGCGGTTGTCCTCCAGAAGCCGCACCGCCACCTCCAGGGACTGATCCCGGACCTTCTTGTTCTCGATCGCGAAGACCAGGTCCCAGTAGGCCTGCGTCACCTGAAACACCGAATCCGTCAGCGCCTTCTCGAACGCGTCCACCGACGCGTCGCGCGCGCGCCGCGCCACGACGAGCGTGGCCGTGTTGGCCTCGTACGAGCCGCCCCTCAGGAGCGGCAGCGTCACCGCCACCCCCGCCGACTGCGTCCAGCGCGGATTGAAGGGCGCGAAGGGATTGTTCGTCAGAAGCCGCGACGACCGCGCGAAGACGTCGTAGCTCGCCCCCCAGGGCAGAAGCTTCCGCAACCCCAGGGTCACGTCCGCCGTGTCCGCCTCCGGACGGGTCGAATCGATCAGCACGTTGGCCGGCTGCGAGATGCGCTCTCCGCCGTCCGCCACCGCGTACAGCACGTGGTCCCACGGCGCCCGGGCGGCGTAGACGTTCTGCTCCTCGATCCACGGCTGATAGCGCGCCACCTCGAGCTCCAGGTTGTGGTTGAGCGACAGCGCCACCGCCTCTCGGACCGAAAGCGGAAGCGTGCGCGCGGGCCGGCGCTCCGCCTCCCCGTCCCCGCCGCCGGCCGCGGCCATAAGAAGACCCAGAAAAACGTTCATCGATCGCCCTCTCCCGACGTCGGATCCGCCGGACGCTCCGATCCCGCGCCGGAAGCGTCATGGATTCGCCCGGCGTGCATCGTATATTATACGGGTAGGCCGCGCGGGAGAGGGGCGCGGCCTTCCGTTCGACGGGAGCCCGAATGACCGGCATCCTCGCGGCGATCCTCCCCCTCCTGGCCGCCCCCCAGGAGGAGATCGACAAGGTCCACGCGCGTCTCTACCGCAAGGCCGCCCCCGCCGTCGTCGCCGTGGAAGGCGGCCGCGAGCGGGGCTCGGGCGTCCTTGTGGACCGGCGCGGGATCCTCCTGACCTCCCCCACCGCCTGCGGCGCCTCCGCGCGCACCGTAACGGTCATCACCCCCGACGGGACCCGCTACTCCGGCCGCGTCCTGGGCCGCGTGCCCGAAAAGGAGCTGGCGGTCGTCCGCCTCGAGGCCGACCGGGAGTTCCCCTTCCTCGAGCTCGGCGATTCCGACGCCGTCCGTCCCGGCCGGCTCGCCTACGTCCTGGGCGACAGCTACGACAGCCTCCGCGTGGACGGCCAGCCCGCCCTCTCCGTGGGGGTCCTCTCGGGAACTTACGAGGTGTCCTCCGAACGCCCGCTCAAGATCCTCAACCCCTTCACCGGACGCGTCCAGGAGAGCCCGTACCGCGGAAAGGTGCTCGAAACCTCGGCGGCCGTGAATCCCCATCAGGACGGAGGACCGCTCCTCGACCGCGAGGGGCGGGTCCTGGGGCTCGTGACCCTGAGTTACGACGACGCGAAATTCACGGGCCTGGCGATCCCGATCAATGAGATCAAACCTCACCTCGAGCGGATCCTCCGGGAAGCCGAAGCGCCGCCGCGCGCCGCCGGCGCGCCCGCGGTGGCCGGCTGGCCGGGGGCGGAAGTCCGCGCCTCGGCCGGGGGGCTCGAGGTGACGCGGGTTTTCCGCAATGGTCCCGCGGAGCGGGCGGGACTGGTCCGGGGCGACCGCGTCACCGCCGTGAACGGCGCCGCGGCGGCCACCGAGGAGGAATTTCATCGGGCGCTGGCGGGCAAGGAGCCCGGAGACCGGGTGACCCTCACCGTGATCCGGGCCGGCGAGCGCCGGGACGTGACGCTCACGCTCGGCCGCCGGCCGCTTTACTGACGGGGGAGATCCGACGATGCGTCTGAAGCGGGCGTTCCTGGCGCTGGCGGCCCTCGCCGCGGCGGCCGCCGGCGGCTCCGCCGCCCAGGAGACTCCGGCCTCCTCAAGCGCAGAAGAGCCGGCGGCGATCCTCGAGGATCTCTATCAGAAGGCGGCCGAGCGCGCCGCCCCCTGCGTCGTGGCGATCAAGGTGGACCGCGAGCCCGAGGCCGCGCGTCCGACGGCCCCCGCGCCGCCCCGCGCGCCGGCGACGCCCGGCCGGTTCGCCGGAGCGGAGGACGTCTTCGCCCGCCGACCGGCGGGGGCGTGGTGCACGGGGACCATCGTCGATCCCGCGGGGGTGATCGTCACGACCTGCTTCAACGTGGCGGGCCGGGTGCGGTCGATCGTCGTGCGGCTGCCGGACGGGCGGGAGCTGCCCGGAACGCTGCTCGGGTCGGACGCGACGTGCGACTTGGCGGCGATCCGGGTGGAGGCGGAGGGACTGCCGGTCCTCGAGCGCGCTCCGCTGGAGGCGCTCCGGCCGGGGCAGGCGGTCCTGGCCCTGGGGCGCGCGCCGGACGGCCGGGCCCTGACGGTGAACCCCGGGATCGTGAGCGCCTCCTCGCGCCTGGCGGGGCGGGCGCTCCAGACGGACGCGCGGTTGAATTTCGGAAACGTCGGGGGCCCGCTCGTGGACGCGCGGGGGCGGCTCCTGGGAATCACCTGCAAGGTGGACACCAAGCCCGGGATCTCGAGCACGCGGGGGCAGAACTCCGGCGTGGGATTCGCCCTCGCGCACGACCGCCTCTACGGGGAGCTTCTGGGAGCCCTCCGGAGCGGACGCCGCGTGGAGGAAGCGCGGCGCCCGTTCCTCGGAATCGAGCACAACGCCAAGAGTTCCGTGACCGACGGCGTGGAGCTGGCGGCCGTCCAGGCGGGCAGCGCCGCGGAGCGGGCGGGTCTGCGGCCGGGGGACGTGATCGTCGCGTTCGACGGCAAGCGGACGCAGTTTTTCGAGCAGCTCAAGGAGGCGATCCTGGCGCGTTCGCCCGGCGACCGGGTGCAGGTGCGGGTGCGCCGCCGGGGTGAGGAGCTGGAGCTGGAATGCGAGCTGGGCTGGGCGCCGGGGGAGTAGCGCGATGAAGGCGGCGATCCTGGTGTGGGCGCTTTCGGCGGCGGCGCAGGAGTCGCCGGCGGAGCGGCTCCAGAAGCGCGTGGAGGAATGCGCCCGCCACGTGACGGAGCGCTTCGTCTTCTTCGGCGGCGGTTCCGGGGCGCTCATCTCCGCGGACGGCTACTGCCTGACGAACCACCATGTGGCCGGGGAGCTCCCCCGAGCGCGGGTGACGCTGCACAGCGGGCGGCAGTACTTCGCTCGGCGGATCTGCACGGACGAACGGGGAGACCTGGCGCTCTTCAAGATCGAAGGGGAGGAGGGCGAAAGCTTTCCCTACCTCGAGTTCGGCGATTCCGACCGGCTGGAGGTGGGCCAGTACGTGCTGGCCTGCGGAAATCCCTTCGGGATCGCCCTTCCGGCCGAAGACCGGAAGATGTATCCCACGGTGACGCTGGGAATCGTCTCGGCCCTCCACCGGAGGCAGGGGGATTATTTCGACTGCATTCAGACGGACGCGGCGGTGAACCCGGGCAATTCCGGAGGGCCGCTCGTGACGCTCGACGGCCGGCTCGTGGGGATCAACGGGCGGATCGCCACGCGCTACCTGAACCGGGTGAACTCCGGGGTGGGGTACGCGATTTCGTCCGCCCAGATCCGGAACTTCCTTCCGGAGATGATGAAAGGGGGCGAAGACGGCCGCATCCACCACGGGCAGGTGACGGGGCTGGTCCTGGCGCCCGAGGGCGCGGGGGGCGCGCGGGTGGTCCGCGTGGTTCCGGGGACGGCGGCGGAGCGGGCGGGGTTCGAAAAAGGCGATCTCATCGTCGGGGTGAACGGGTACGCGATTCCGAGCGCCGCCCGGTTCCTGGGGGTCATCGGCACCTATCCCATGGGCCGCGAGGTGGCGGTCCGCGTGCGGCGCGGAGCGGAGGAGCGGGAGGTCCGCGTGCGTCTGGACCGGTACCAGCCGGAGGGCCTGGCGCTTCCGTTCCCCCTGGTGCCTCGTCCTCCGGAGCGGCCCCGGGGGAGCGCGTACCTGGGGGTGTACGTGGAGGAGGAAGGGGGCGAGGTCGTCGTGCGGGACGTGCGGCCGGGATCGCCGGCGGACGCGGCGGGCCTGCGGGAGGGGGACGCGATCCTTCGGGTGGAGGGGCGGCGGGTGACGCGGCGCGACGAGCTCAACGCGCAGATCTGGCGGCGCGCGCCCGGGACGGTCGTGCGGCTGGCGGTGCGGAGGGACGGCCGGGAGGAAGAGGTTCCCGTGCGGCTCGGCCGGCATCCGGAGGAGGAGTGACCGAAGCCCGAAAGGAATGCCGCCGGCGCGGCCGGGGCCGAGCCGGCGGCATCGAGAGAGGGAGGAAAAGGAACTTTCCCCGCGCGTCCCGTCAGACCTTGAGGTCCACCGGGGCGGCGTCGAACATCTCGATCTTTCCCACCACGCGGTAGACGGCGTCCACGTCGTCCTGGGTCAGGAATTCGAGGGGGTATTCCTTGTTGAGGGGCTGCAGGACGAGGTGATCGCCCTGCTCCAGCATGACCTGCCGGAGGGCGCCCTGGCGCTTCTGCCGGACGCTGTAGATGATGAAGACGACCGCCCCGTTGCGGATCTTCTCCTCGCGGGCCACGAGGACGATGTCGCCCCGGGAGAAGCCCGGCGGCGAGGCCTGTTCCATGGAATCGTCGCAGACGGTGACGGCGAACTCGGCCGGAACGCGGGACTTGGGCAGGACGAGGGGAGCGTCGACCAGAGGCTTGGGGCGCCCGTCGGGACCGAGTTCGGCCGCGTAGCCGGTGCTGACGGTATTGAGAAGAGGGAGGCGGACGAGGTCGATCGAGCCCGAGCCGCCGGCGGTTTCGTACTGCTCCATGAAGCGCTTGGCCTCCTCGCGGATGAGGGTGGGGGCCTTGTCCGCCCAGGCGATGCGGACGAGGCGGCGCTCGTCCTGCCCGAAGAGCTTGGCGAACTTCTTGATGATCTTGACGGAGGGCGGATTGACCTTGTCGTTTTCGATCCCGGACACGTAGCCCTTGTGGGAGCCGATCTTGCGGGCCACCTGCTCGAGGGTCATGCCGCGCTCCTTCCGGAGCCGCTTCACCAGGTCACCGAAGTTGGACACGGGAGCCTCCTCTCAAAGGTGCTAACCGACCATGGATTCGATGCGTTTCTTGAGCTCGGACATTTTCAGCGGCTTGGGCAGGAACGCGTCCGCGCCGCTGCGGCGGACTTCGGCGGGGTCGATTTCTCCGCCGTAGGCGGACATGGTGACGATGGGGGCCTTCCGGGTCTTCCGGTAGCTCTGGAAGTGCCGGCAGACCTCCAGGCCGGAGACGTCGGGCAGGCGGATGTCCAGAAGGACGAGGTCCGGCTGAAAGACGGGCAGCCGCGACGCGGCCTCGAGGGCGCTGCCGGCCACTTCGACGTCGTATTCGTCGCGGAGGGCGTCCTTGAGAAGCTCGAGGAGATCAGCGTCGTCGTCCACGATAAGGACGCGCCGCCGGAGGGAGCAGGTATAATCCGGCATTTTGTGGGCGCGGAGGAACTTCCGCAGGGCGTCGGCGGGAACGCGGCGATGGCGGGAGCCGGGGATGACGTATCCGGGGAGGCGCCCGCTGTCGATCCACTTGATGACGGTGCGCTTGGTCACCTGGCAGATGCGGGCGACCTCGCCGGTCGTGTAGGCTCGCCGCCGTTTCATAAAGTATCCAAAGTATACAGAGTATACTTCAACTCCGTCAAGGAAAATTCGAAAGCCGGCGCCCCGACCGGCCGCGCGCCGCCGGCTCCGCCGGCAGCTCCACCCGGAAGGTCGCGCCCCGCCCCGGCCGGCTGCGGACCGAGATGCGGCCCCCGTGGTTGTGCACGATCATCGCGCTGATCGAAAGCCCCAGGCCCAGCCCCCGCCCTACCGGCTTGGTCGTGAAGAACGGCTCGAAAAGCTTCTCCCGCACCTCCTCGGAAATGCCCCGGCCCGTGTCGGCCACCTCCACGAAAACGTCCCCGCCCCGGCGGCCGCTCCGGAGCACGATCCGGCCGTCCCCCTCGATCGCCTCGGCGGCGTTCTTGAGCAGATTGAGAAACACCTGATTCATCTGCCCCCGGAAACACCGCACCGGCGGCACGCGCCCTAGACGCTTCTCGATCGTCAGGCGCGGATCCAGCTCCCTCTGAAAAACCGCCACCGTCTCCTCGAGGCAGTCGTTCACGTCCACCGGTTCCGCCGTGCGCGTGTCCCGGGCGAAATTCCGGAATTCCTCCACGATCCGGCGCGCGTGCTCCGCCGCCTTGAGCGCGTCCCGAACCATCCCCCGCATCTTGCGGCCCAGACCCGCGCCTTCGTCCGACAGAAGCCGGAGGTTCCCGTAGATGACGTTGAGCGGATTGTTGATCTCGTGCGCCACGCCCGAGACCAGCATCCCGATCGACGCCAGCTTCTCCGACCGGATGAGCTGCGCCTGCGCCCGCTTCAGATCCTCGTACGCCCGCCGCGTCTCGTCGGCCGCCCGGCGCAGCTCCTCCTCCGTGCGCTTGCGGCCCGTCACGTCCCGGAAGAACCACACCCGCCCGTAATACACCCCCTCCGCGCTCCGGATCGGCGCGCTGTAGCGGTCGAAGACCCGCCCGTCCTTGAGCGCGATCTCGTCCCGATGAGTCCCTTCCGGACGCTCATAGATGGACCGGACGCGCTCCACGAAGGCCTTCGGATCGGCCACCTTCTCGAGCACCGCCTGGATCGCCTCCTCGTCGGAACGCGAACGGACGACCCGCTCCGGAATCTCCCACATCTCCACGAAGCGGCGGTTGAACGAGATCATGCGCCCGTCGGCCGAAACCACGAGGATCCCTTCGATGCTCGCCTCGCTTTGGGCCTCCAGAAGCGTCGTCCGGAACCGAAGCTCCTCCTGCGCCCGCGTGCGCTCCACGAACTGCCCGATCTGCGCCCCCACGGAGGCCACCAGCCGCAGAAGCTCCCCGTCGGGCCGCCGCACCTCCCGGCTGAAGAACTCCACGACCCCCAGGACGCCGGCGCCCGTCCGCACGGGAAAGGCGAACGCCCCGCGCAGCCCATCCGCCCGCGCCGACGGGGCGCGGGGGAAATTGGGATCCTCCGTGACGTCCTCGATCCACCGCGGTTCGCCGCAGGCCCAGACGCGCCCCGGCAGCCCTTCGCCGGAACCGAACGCCCTCCGGCGCGTGTCCCGCTCGAACCGGAGGAACTCCCCCCGCGCCGCGAACTCCCGGCACCGAAGAAGCCCCGCCTCTTCGTCCACCTCCCAGAGCGCCCCCACCTCCCAGTCCAGCCCCTCGCACACCGTCTCCAGGATTTTCGGAGCCGCCTCCCCCAGAGAAGAAGACTCCGCCAGAATCCGCGTCACCGCGTGCTCCACGGCCGTGCGCCGCTCGGCTCTCAGGCGCTCCGTGATGTCCTGCTTGAGCACGGCGGCGCAGAGAACCCGCCCGTGGAGGTCCCGCACCGGAAAGGCCACCAGATCCATCTCCCGCACCGTTCCGTCCCGCCGGCGATGCGGCACCACCCCGCGAAAGTGGCCCCGGCCCAGCGCCTCCGCCAGGCGGCGCCCGAAATCCCCCTCCGCGTACAGGTCCGGCGTCCGGCCCCGAAGCTCCTCGTCCCCGTATCCCAGCATCCGCCGGTGCGCCTCGTTCTGTTCGCGGAACGTCCCGTCCGGCTCCACGATGAGAATGCCCAGCGGCGCGTGGCGGAACACCTCGCGATAGAGCCGGAGATCCTCCTCGAACCGCTTCTGCGCGCTGATGTCCGTGGCGATGAAGATGACCTCGGCCACCTCCCCGTCCCGGATCACGGGCCCCAGCCGAACCGAGTACCACGCCGTCCCGCCGTTCGGCCCCACGGACTCCACCACGTAGCCTTCCGGCCGCCCCGTCCGGAAAACCCGGTCCATCGCGTTCCGCACCAGGGCGCGCGAGGCCGGAGGCACGAACACCTCCACGGGGCGCCCGGGAACGCTCCGAGGATCCAGGCCCGGAACCGTCCGGTTGATGAAAAGAATCCGGCCGGACCGGTCGGCCGTCAGGATGAACCCCGGCGCGTTCTCCACGAGCGAACGCCACATGGCCTCCGCCTGCCGGCGTTCCGCGATCTCCGCCTGAAGCGCCGCGGCCGCCCGCGCTTCCTCCGTCACGTCGCGCACGATCGCCAGGACGTACGTCCGTTCCCCCTGCCGGATCGGCGCGGAACTCACGTCCACGATGCGCTCTTCGCCCGCGGGCGTCCGCAGGCGCGCCTGCATCCGCAGGGACTCGCCGGCCAGCAGGCGCGCGAAATACGCCCGGTAGGCCTCGTGCGTTTCCGGCGGCGCCAGCTCGAGATAACTCCGCCCCACGTAGTCCTCCCGCCGGCGGCCGCTGATCTCGAGCTGCTTGCGGTTCACCCAGACGTACACCCCCCGCTCGTCCAGGAGCGCCATCCCGTCGTTGGCGCCGTCCCGGATCCGTTCCAGGAGCGCCCGAACCTCGCCCAGTTCCCCGCGCAGGCGCTCGACCTCCCCGGCGTCCTCGAGGAACGCCAGGCGCACCGGCCGCCCGCCGCGAAGCCCCCGCGCTTCCCGGACCCTCACCGGCGAGCGCCCCTCCCCTCGGGCCCTCTCGAGCACCTCGTCCAGGCGCCGCCCCCGGAGCGCGTCGAAGGCCTCCGCCAGAATCCGGACGGCCTGCGGATTGGCCTCTTCCACGAGGCCGGAGTCCCCGTCCGCCACGAGAACGCCGAACGGCGCCTCCGCGAAAAGGAGGTCGTCGAAAGACCGCGCCCCGGAATCGCTCATGGGCTTCGAATTTTAATCGCGCGCGCCCCGGAAGGAAAGCGCCGGCGGGCCAGCGGCAGCTCGAAACGCACCTTTGCTCCCCCGCCGCGGCGCCGCGCCAGCGTGATGTCGCACCCGTGGGCCCGCAGAATCTGCCGCGCCAGCATGAGCCCGATCCCCAGGCCGGAATACCGGGGATCCGCGCTCGTCTGGAACAGCCGGATCTCCGAGGGGTCCCGCTCCGGTCCGGTTCCGTTGTCCGTCACCGTGACGCGGCACCGGCCGTCCCGCCCGGCCGAAATCCGGATCTCGATCCGGGCGTCGTCCGGCGTGAACTTCTCGGCGTTCGAAAGAACGTTCGTCAGGACACTGTGGATCTTGCGTTCGTCGGCTTCGACGACGGGCCGCCGCCGCGGCCAGACCACCCGGACCCGCAGCCGCTTCTTGCGCGCCCGGGCCCGCAGCGACGCCACGCACTCGTCCACGAGGGACTTCAGGTCGAACCGCGTCACCCGCAGCTCGTCCGGCCGGTAGCGCGCCCGCGCCATCGCCAGAAGATTCTCGATCAGTCCCAGCAGGCGCTCGAGATTCCGGTGCGCGATCCGCAGTCCCTTCTCCTGCCGGGGTTCCAGGCGCCCCATCCCTCCCGAAAGCAGAAGGTCGATGTATCCCATCCCGGACACGAGCGGGGTTTTGAGCTCGTGAGAACAGTTGGCCAGAAACTGGTCCTTCATCCGGTTGAGATCCCGAAGCTCCTGGTTGGCCCGGAAAAGCTCGTCCACCATCCGGGCCATTTCCTCCTGAAGCCGGCGGTTCGCCCGCACCACGTCCAGGTGCTCCAGCTCGCGCGCGATTTCCACCCGCAGGGCGTCGGGATCGAAGGGCTTGGTGATGTACCGGCTCACGTGCCCCCGGTTGATGGCCTCGATCGCGTTCTGGACGTCCGGGTAGGCGGTCACGAGCATCCGGACGCAGTCCGGGCGGATCCGCCGCGCCTTCTCGAGAAGCTCCACCCCCGTCATCCCGGGCATGCGCTGGTCCGTCAGGATGAGGTGCACGTCGTGCCGCCGCAGGATCTCCAGCGCCGAGGCGCCGTCCCGCGCCTTGAAGAGGGTGTAGCGGTCGCCCAGAAGATTGGCCAGAAGGTTGACGTTCTCCGGCTGGTCGTCCACGATCAGGACGGCGTGCCGCTTCACGGCTCCAGCGCCTGCGCCGTCCGGCGCAGCCCTTCCTCGAGCGGCACGCGCGGGGCGAACCCCAGGTCCCGGCGCGCGGCCGAGACGTCCGCCCAGGAATCCCGGATGTCCCCCGGCCGCGGCGGCCGCGCCTCCACGGCGTCCGGCACCCCCAGGATCGCCGCCAGGACCCGGGCCAGATCCCTCACGGAAACCGGGCGGCCCGCCGCGATGTTGTACACGCGGCCGGAAACCCCCGGAGCGCGGCCCGCCGCCAGGATTCCTTCCACCACGTCCCCCACGAACGTGAAGTCCCGCGTCTGAAGCCCGTCGCCGTAGATCGGAAAGGGCCGCCCCTCGCGCGCGCGGCGCAGGAAAACCGGGATCACCGCCGCGTACGGGGAGTCCGGATCCTGCCGCGGCCCGTACACGTTGAAGAAACGCAGGCACACCGCCTCCACCCGCCCCAGCGCGGCGAACGCCCGCGCGTACATCTCGCCGGCGAGCTTGGCCGCCGCGTACGGCGAAAGCGGCCGCGGAGGCATGTCCTCCCGCTTGGGAAGCGTCGCGGTGTCCCCGTACACCGAGGACGAACCGGCGAAGACGACCCGCCGCACGCCCGCCCGCGCCGACGCCTCGAGGATCGCCATCGTCCCCTGGGCCGTCGCCCGGTGGCTCTCCAGCGGCCGCTCCACCGAGCGCGGCACCGACGGCAGCGCCGCCAGATGGTAGACCACCTCCGCGCCGCGCACCGCGGCGCCGGCGGCGTCGTTCACGTCCGCCGGGAGAAACTCCGCCCCGGCCGGCACCCGCTCGCGCCGGCCCGTCGAAAGATCGTCCACCACGCGGACCCGGCGCCCCGCCGCCAGAAGCGCCTCGACGAGATGCGAGCCGATGAACCCGGCCCCGCCCGTCACGACGTCCAGCGGCGTCCCCATCCGAGCTCCCCCGGGCGCCTAGAGCCCGAAAAGCCTCCGCGCGTTGCGCGCCGACGCGGCCGCCACCTCCTCGGGGGCGCGGCCCTGGACGCGCGCGACCGCCTCGACCACGTGGCGGACATACGCCGGCTCGTTGCGCTTCCCGCGGTGCGCCTGCGGCGCCAGAAGCGGACAGTCCGTCTCCACCAGCAGGTTCTCCAGGGGGATCTCCCGCACCGTCTCCCGAAGCCGCTCCGCGTTCGGATACGTCACGGGCCCCGCGATCGAAAGATAAAATCCCAGAGCCAGGTACGCTTCCACGTCCTCCGCGGTCCCCGAGAAGCAGTGAACCACCCCCCGCAGCGGCGCGTGCGCCCGCAGGATCGCCCGCGCGTCTCCGTGCGCCTCGCGGCAGTGAATCGAAAGGGGCTTGCCCGTCTCCAGCGCCAGCTCCAGGTGCCGCACGAAAAGCTCCTTCTGCGCGCTCACGGAGGCGTACCGCTTCACGTAGTCGAGGCCCGTTTCCCCGACCGCCACGGCGCGGGGGTCGGCCAGAAGCCCCCGCAGTTCCTCCACGGGGCCCGGATGATCCGCCTCGTGCGGATGGATCCCCGCGGCGAAGGCCACCCCCTCGCGGGCGGCGGCGATGTCCCGCGCCCGGCGGGAGGATTCCAGGCTCGTCCCGATCGTGACGATGCGCTCCACCCCGGCGGCGCGGGCGCGCGCGAGAACCGCCTCCAGATCTTCGGCGAAGGCGGGATCGTCGAGGTGCGCGTGCGAATCCACGACCATCGGGGACTCCGTCACGGATTGCGCTCGAGGAAGGGTTCGGCGCCCGTCTGCACCCGGATCGTATGGCCGTTCATGATGCTCAGGACGTACGCCTCGCAGCGGAAAAACTTCTTGATGAGATCCTCGCTCTTCTGCTGGTCGCGGTAGTAGTAGCTGCGGGCGCCCTTGTCGGTCCCCACCGTGAAGATGCGCGTATAGCTCGACTCCTGCGGATTCTCGGCGAGCCGCCGAAGCTCCTCGGGACGGAAATCGTCGGGGTTCCGGGCGACGAGGTCGTCGAGCCCGTACTCGCGCAGCTTCTGCACGTAGTGGCGCAGGCGGGCGTCGGGAGCGATGCCTCGATAGATGTTGCCGGGCGCCGCGCGGGGAAACGGCTCCCGCACTCCTTCGCCCACGCGATCCCTCCAGGACTCCGAGATCACCACCCGGTAGGTCGGCTCCAGTTTCTTCGTGCGCGGATTCTCGAACGCCCGGAAGTGCGAGATCTTCAGGACCGCGGCCTCGCCGCCGCCCTCCGTCTCTCCCGCGCGGCCGCCGCCCCCCCCGGCGCAGGCCCCGAGGACGACAAGCGCGCTACAGAAGACGGTACGCCGCCAGCTCATCCCGAACCGCCTCGACGATCCCCGACAGGGGCACGCTTTTCTGCTCCTTGCGCGAACGGACCTTGAGATCCACGGTTCCGGCTTCCAGCGTCCGCTTGCCCACCGTCACCCGGAGCGGGAAGCCCACGAGATCCCCGTCGGCGAACTTGACGCCGGGCGCCGCGTCGCGGTCGTCCCAGAGCACCTCGATCCCCGCGGAGGCCAGCGCGTCGTGGAGCTTCTCGCCCGTCTCCACGATCTGGGGCTTCTTGTGGTCGATCGTGACGATCTCGACGGCGTAGGGGGCGAGCTCCCGGGGCCACACGATCCCCGCCTCGTCGTGGTGATTCTCCACCGCCGCCGCGAGGATCCGGTTGATTCCGATCCCGTAGCAGCCCATGACCATGGGCCGGAGCTGCCCCTTTTCGTCGAGATACGCGCAGTTCATCCGGGCGGAGTAGCGCGTGCCGAGCTTGAAGACATGGCCGACCTCGATGCCCTGGGTGAACCCGAGCGGGCCCCCGCAGCGCGGGCACGGGTCCCCCGGAAGCGCCATCCGGATGTCCGCCGTCAGCGTCGGCTGCACATCGCGCCCCAGGTTGACGTTGATCAGGTGGGCATCCGCCTTGTTGGCGCCGGTGACGAAGTTGACCAGGCCCACGACGGCGTGGTCGGCGATCGTGCGCATCCGGAGCCCCACGGGGCCCGAAAAGCCCAGGGGTCCGCCCGTTTCGCGCCGGATCTCCTCCGGCGTGGCCAACTCGAGCGCTTCGGCCTGCGCCGCGCGCCGGAGCTTGGCCTCGTTCACCTCGTGATCGCCCCGCACCAGGGCCGCCAGGAAGCCCGAAGAAGTCCGGTAAATCAGCGTCTTGACGAGCTGGCGGGGCGGGACCTTGAGGAACCGGCTGACCTCTTCGATCGTGGAGGCGCCGGGGGTGGCGACCTCCTCGAGGGGCAGAAGCTCCTTCGTCTCCAGGCCGCTGAACCCGTCCCCGGCCGAAGGCGGACACTCCGCCTTCTCCTTGTTGGCGGCATACCCGCAACGCGCGCAGGTGACGACCGAATCCTCGCCGAAGGGGGACACCGCCATGAACTCGTGCGAGACGTCCCCGCCCATGAGCCCCGTGTCCGCCTCCACGGGAAGAAACTTGAGCTCCGCCCGGCGGAAAATCCGCACGTACGCGTCGTACATCGCCTGATACGAGCGCGCCATTCCCTTCTCGTCCACGTCGAACGAGTAGGCGTCCTTCATCAGGAATTCCCGCGTCCGGATGATGCCGTGCCGGGGACGCGGCTCGTCCCGGAATTTCCCCTGAATCTGGTAGAGCGTCAGGGGGAGCTGCCGGTAGGACTTGACTTCGTTCCGGACGATGTGGGTGACGACCTCCTCATGGGTGGGCCCGAGAACGTTGAGCGTCCCCCGGCGGTCTTTCACCTTCATGAGGGTGTCCCCGAAGGCCTGGAACCGCCCCGTCTCCTGCCAGAGCTCCACCGGATGAAGCGCCGGCATCAGAAGCTCGACCGCCCCCGCGCGTTCCATCTCCTCCCGCACGAGGGCTTCCACCTTCCTCAGGCTCCGGTAGCCCAGGGGAAGATAGCTGTAGCTTCCCGCCGAAAGCTGCCGCACCAGGCCCGCCCGGACCATGAGCTTGTGACTGGGGCTTTCGGCCTCCGAGGGCGCTTCGCGGAGCGTCGGGATGAAGGTACGGGTCCACCGCATCGGTTTCGCGGTTATAGCACAGCCCGGGGGAGGCGGCAAGCGTTCCGGCGCCACGGCGGGCGCGGCGGCGGAGTCCCCTGAAGGTCCCCTCTCCGGGATCTCGTGCCGCCTCCCGCCGTCCGGAGTCTCCTTGAGATCCGCAAACGTGCGGAGGCGCTTCCGAACCGCGGCGATCCTCTCCGCCCCCGTCGCACCCGGCCGCCCGGACGGAATCGAAGCCCTCCTACGACAGCTCCTGAACCTGGTCGATCCGGATCGTGCCTTTGATCTCGAAGGGGTCCCCGCCGCCCGGATCCGGAGCCGTCACCTCCAGCCGCACGTTCAGGCGGTTCTCCGCCCGGGCGGGACGTCCGTCTTTGACCCGGAAGTAGACCTTTCCCTCTCCGTCGCCCGTCGTCTTGACGGGAATCTCGAGAGGGCGGCCGTCCCGCTCGCCGTCGGCCACGGTGAACTTCGAGCGGATCACCGCGCAGGCGGCCCCGCCCGCCGTCCCGTCCTCGGCGTACGTGTTCTCGCTGCGGATCTTGAACCCCACCGCGCCCGCCAGGCCCGGCACGCCGAGATCCACTTCCCCCTTCCAGGAATCCCCACGGCCCACCCGCGCCTCCGGCAGCGCGCCCATCAGGCCGTGCAGCGACAGGAACACCGTCTGGATCTCCTCCACGCGACGGCTCGATCCGCCCTCGAGCCGGACCTTTCCCAGGCGGTCCACGGAAAGGCGAAGCGGCTCCCGGACCAGTTTGTCCAGTCGCTCCTCCAGATGCATCAGCCCCTGGAGCGGATCGCCTCCGGGAGCGGCCTCCGGGGCGCGCGCCTTGCCGCCGCCGTCGGCGTCGTAGACGTAATCGACCTCCTGCACCAGCAGCCGCCCCTTGGCCGCGATCCGCCGCCAGCGGCCCTCGAGGCGCGCGGCGCCCTCCGCCCCCGCCTCCTTCACCTCCATGTCCAGCAGGGCCTCGATCTTGAGCTCCACCGGATCCGCCGTCAGAATCCCCTGGAGCGCCTCCGGAACCTGATCCAGTTTGACGCTCAGCGACTGGCGGATCTTGAGCGGAAACTTGTCCCCCGGGGCGAACCGGTAGCGAAGCTCGACTTTTTCGTCCTGGACCAGGCCGAGAAGCCCCGCCGCGACGCCCGCGACCAGCAGCGTTTTCATCGTACCTCCTTCGAACGCCTCCGACGTTAAGACACCGTCCCCCCCGAGGGAGTTCGCCGGAAACGACGCGGCCCGTATAATAGTGAAGATGCCTCTCCGAGGAAAGCCGTGGTTCTGGGCGCTCCTTCTGGCCTCCCCCGCCGGGGCTCAGGACCCGGCCTCCCCCCGGGCGGTCTACGAGAAAGTCCGCGAATCGATCGTGGCGGTCCGGGCGCTGGCGCCGCTGGGCGAGCGTTCGGGCACCGGCATCGTCCTTTCCGCCGACGGCCTCGTGCTGACGAGCTATGCCGTCTGCCCCGAAGGGTCGGGCTCGATCCGGATCTGGACCGCCGGTCCCCGGCTCTACGAAGCCGAGCTCGTGGCCGCCGCGCCGAAGGAGGAGATCGCGCTCCTGCGGGTCCGCGCGCCGGGCGGGCTCAAGCCCCTCGAGCTCGGACGCTCCGCCGACGTCCGCGTCGGCGATCCCGTCTACACGATCGGGAACGCCGCCAACGCGATCATCCACGACGACCAGCCGTCGTTTCACGCGGGCGTCGTCAGCGGAATCTACCGGCTGGCCGAGCCGCGAGCGGGGGCGTCCTACACGGGCCGGGTCTTTGAGACGACCGCGGCCATGAACGTGGGCATGGAAGGCGCGCCGCTCCTGGACGCGGCGGGCCGCGGGGTGGGACTCATGACCCCCAACTATTCCCCCAACCGCTTCCTCGGAGCCGCCATTCCCATCGACGAGATCCGCCCGGCCCTCGATCGCCTGCGGGCGCGCCCGGCCGCCGCGGCGGAGGATCTTCCGCCCGCGACGGGCGAGGCGGACCTGGGGCTCAAGGCGCGCGACGAGCAGGGCAAGGTGGTCGTGGCGGAAGTGCGTCCGGACGGACCCGCCGCGCAGGCGGGGCTGGCGCCCGGAGACGTGCTCATCGAAGTCGCCGGCGCGCGGCTGCGGTCGGCCCGCGAGCTGGCCGAGCGCCTCAAGGGCCTGGAGCCCGGCGCCGTCGTCTGGATCCGGGCGGAAATCGCCGGCCGGGAGGAAACGGTCCGCGTGACGCTGGAGGCGAAGAAATGATCCTCGCCGCGGCGGTCGCGGGAGCGTTCCTCGGAGCCCAGGCGGGCGAGGGTCTGCCGGCCGACGCGCTCGGGCGCCGGCTCCGGATCCTGGCCGAGACCGCGGGCCCTTCGATCGTCGCGATCGAGGTCGAGCGCGAAAACGATCCGGAGGGCCGCATCGCGCGGGGCCACCTGGCCGCCCACGCCGACTACTTCAACCGTCCGCCCGGCCCCTGCTCGGGCGTCGTCTACGAGCCCGACGGCTACATCGTCACGAGCGCGTTCAACGTGTCCGGGGAGCTGCGCCCGCGCGGGATCCGCGTGACGCTGTCCGACGGCCGGGAGTTCCCCGCGGAGCTTCTGGGCGTGGACGAGGGGCGGGACGTGGCGCTTCTCAAGATCGAGGCCGCGGGACTGCCCGTCCTGCCCAAGGCCGATCCGGCTTCGCTCAGCCAGGGGACCCTGGTGGCTCTTTTCGGCCGCTCGCCGGACAAGGCGCGCCTGACGGTGACGCCGGGAATCCTGAGCGCCCTGGAGCGCATGAACGGAACGGCCGTCCAGACGGACGCGCGGATGAATTACGGGAACGCCGGCGGGGCGCTCGTCACGCTGCGCGGGGAGCTGGTGGGCGTGGCCGCGCACATCCGGCCGCGCAACCCGTGGGGCCAGTCCGGCGGCGTGGGCTTCGCCTGCAAGGCCTCCGAGATCGACCGGGTGCTGGCCCGTCTCAAGGCGCGCGAGCGGATCGCCGCCGAGCCGCGCCCCTACCTGGGGATCGAACCCGGCGAAGGGAACCCCGAGGGGGAGGGGGTCCCCGTCGCGCTCGTCGTCCCCGGGTCGCCGGCCGACCGCGCGGGCCTCAAACCCGGGGACATCCTCATGGAGATCGACGGGGAGAAAGTTCCCGACGTCGAAGCGCTCGACGAGATTCTCTCCCGGAAGAAGGCGGGGGATGAACTGAGGGTGAAGGTCCGGCGTCCCCGCGGCGGGGACGAGCACGAGGACCGGGAGTTCCGCGTGAAGCTCGAAGGGAGGGCCGGGCGGTGACGCTCCTGGCGGCGCTCCTGCTGGCGGCGCAGGCGGCTCCGGACGAGGACCTCCGGCGGCTGGAGGCCTTCGAGCGCGACCTTCGCGCCCTGGCCGACCGGATCCGGCCGGCCTTCGTCTTCTTCGGCAACGGATCCGGCGTGTGCATTTCTCCGGACGGGTGGGTGCTGACGAACTTCCACGTCTCGGGGGACCGGGACGGCCAGCGCGTGCGGCTGGCGGGAGGCCGGGTTTTCGTCGCGGACGTCGTGGGATGGGAGCCGCACGGCGATATCGCGCTTTGCCGGCTGCGGGAGGCGAAGGATCTGCCGCATCTGGAGCTGGGGGATTCCGACCGCCTCGCCGTGGGGCAGCCCGTGGTCGCCCTCGGGAACCCGTTTCTCGTGGGCCGCGGGAGCTGGGAACCGACGCTGACCTACGGGGTCGTCTCGGCGCTTCACCGGTATATGGACAATCCGGGGTATTTCGACGCGATCCAGACGGACGCGGCGATCAATCCCGGCAATTCGGGGGGTCCCCTTCTGACCCTGGACGGCAAGGTCGTCGGCATCAACGGCCGGATCGACATCCGCCGTTTCATGAGCCGGGTCAACACCGGGATCGGCTACGCGATCCCGTCCAACCAGATCCGGCGGTACCTGCCGGCGCTGCGGGCGGGCGGACGGGTGGACGAGGGGTACGTCGAGGGCCTCACGATCGGGGAGTGCGGGGACCCGCGCTACGAAAACGTGGGCCGGTACGGGGACGGCGTCTTCGTGGCGGGGGTCACGTCGGGGACGCCCGCCGAGGCGGCGGGCTTCGAGACGGGGGACATCATCTTCGAGATCGAGGGCCGCCGGGTTTACAACGCGAACCGCTTCCACGGTCTGGTGAGCGGATGGCCGCAGGGGGAGACGCTGCGCGTTTCGGTGCGGCGGGGGGCGGAGCGCAAGGAGCTGCGCGTGTTCCTCGGAGATCCCGAGCGGATCCGCACACGCGGCTTTTTCGCGGCGCTGGGGTTCGCTCCGGCCCGGGGAGCGGGGGGCGTGCGCGTGGAGTCGGTCGACCCTTCCGGAGCGGCCGCGCGGGCGGGACTGCGGACGGGCGATCTGATCCGCGCCGCCGGCGGAAAGCCCGTCCGCACGCCCGAGGATCTCCGCGAGGCGCTCCGGGCGGCGCGCCCCCAGGGCTCGGCGAAGCTTTCGATCCTCCGCCGCGGCGGCGAGGCGGAACTGGAGCTGCCGCTGGCCGGCGCGCCGGAGGAGTGATCGTCCGCCTTTGCAAATCGCCCGGTCGGCTGTTACACTTCCCCACGCCATGGCCCGAACGATCACCCTCGCGCACAGCCCGGACTCCGACGACGCGTTCATGTTCTACGCGCTCGCCCACGGGAAGGTGGACACGCGGGGCCTGGAGTTCCGCCACGTCCTCGAGGACATCCAGACGCTCAACGAGAAGGCGATCCGCGGGGTCTACGACGTCACCGCCGTTTCCTTCCACGCCTACTGGCGGATCCGCGACAAGTACGTCCTGATGGGGTGCGGCGCCTCCGTGGGGGACGGATACGGACCGATCCTGGTTTCCCGCCGGCCGCTCTCGCGCCAGGACCTGGATGAAGCCACCGTCGCCGTGCCGGGGGAGCTGACCACCGCCTTTCTCGTCCTGCGCCTTTATGCGCCCCTGGCCCGGTGGAAGGTGATGCCCTTCGACCGCATCCAGGACGCCGTGGCCCGCGGGGACATCGACGCGGGGCTGCTCATTCACGAAGGACAGCTTTCCTACCGCGACCAGAAGCTCCACCGGATCCAGGACCTCGGCGAGTGGTGGAAGCTCGGGACGGGCCTTCCGCTGCCCCTCGGGGGCAACGCGATCCGGCGGGATCTCGACCGCCGCACCGCCCTGGCCTGCTGCGACGTCCTGCGCGACTCCGTCCGCTACGCGCTGGAACACCGGAAGGAGGCGCTCGAGTACGCGCTTCGCTACGCGCGCGGACTCGACGCCGCCCGGGCGGAACGTTTCGTGGGCATGTACGTGAACGCCTTCACGCTCGAGCTCGGCAAGCGCGGGGAGGACGCCGTGGCCCATCTCTTCCGCCTCGGGCACGAAGCGGGCGTCATCCCCGTCCGCGTGGAGCCGGAGTTCATCGAATAAGGCGGACCCTTCCAGGGGTCCCCCAAGGGGGCGCGCCCGGATGTCCCTGCCCCGCGAACTCGAGGAGAAGCGCCGGCGCCTCGAAGGCCTCCTCGGCGGCTTCCCCGTCCTCGTCCGCGCCGGGCCCCCGGCCGGAACGCGGACGCGCATGGACTTCGTGTTCCATCCCGGAGGACTGGGGCTTCGCCGGCCGGGAAGCTGGCGGGAGATCGAGGACGTCACCCATTCCCCTCTGGCCGAACCCCGCATCAACGAGCTTCTGGTCGAAGTCCGGGAGGCGTTCCGCGGGGCGGACGCCTTCGACCCGCGCCGCCACGCGGGAACCTACCGGTATGCCGTCCTGCGCGCGACGCGCGAGGAGTCGAGCGTTTCCATCGTCCTCAATCCGGAATCCCCCGGGCGCGACGCGGCGCTCGAACGGGTGCGCGCGTGGGCTCCCCGCGCGTCGGCCACGCATGTTCTGGCGACGTTCGTTCCCCCCGAACGCGACGCGAGCGTCTCGGAAGATTATGTCGTCCTCAAGGGGCGCGACCGGCTCCGGGAGCGGCTGCTGGACCGGACGTTCGAGTTCCCCGTCCAGGGCTTCTTTCAGAACAACCGCGCGATGGCCGAGGAGATGCTCCGGCACGTGCGGGGGATCTGGGAGCGGCGGGACGTGCGGGACGCGGCGCTGTCGGACCTCTACGCGGGCGTCGGCACGTTCGGCATTTCCGCGGCGGATCTTTTCCGGGAGGTCGTGCTCGTCGAGGCCTACGGGCCCGCGGTCGAATGCGCCGAACGGAACGCCGCCGCCGCCGGGGCGCGCCACGTCCGGGCCGTGCGGGCGGACGCCGCCGAGGCGCTCGGCACGCTGGACGTCCGCGGCCCGCTTCACGTGCTCGTCGATCCCCCGCGAGGGGGCGTCTCCCCGCGCCTTCTCGAGGCGCTCCGCCATCGGGCTCCGGAGACGATCGTCTATGTGTCCTGCAATCCCGACCGGATGCGCGAGGACCTTCCGGCGCTGGAGGGATACGGGCTGGCGGGGGCGGCGCTTTTCGATCTCTTCCCCGGCACGCCGCACCTGGAAGCGGTGGTGGAACTCCGCCGGACGGGAAAGGCGACTCCTCCCCTGCCGGAGGCGGCGCCGGCGGGGGACTGGAACGTCGTCGTCAGCGTCCGCGAAGGGCGCTTCAACGAGGCGCGGCGGTTTTTGGCCTCCTTCGGACGGCTCGAGCGGACGCCGTTCTTCAATCTGCTCACGTTGCGGGTCGAGGATCCCGGCCGGTTCCTGGAGGATCTGGAGCGCGGCGCGGCCGGGCGCCCCGAGGCGCTCGAGATCCTGAGCCGCGTCTCGCCCGCCCAGGAGGCGTTCTCGTTCGCTTCCGTGGCCGAGTACCGCGAGCGGTCCGCCCGGATCGCCGAAGGATGGGCGCCCCGGCTGGCCGACCGGGCCTTCTACGTGCGCGTGCGCCGGCGGGGCCTCCGGGCGCGCCTGTCTTCGCTCGAGGAGGAACGCCGCCTGGCCGGGGCGGCGCTGGACGCCCTGGCGCGGTCGGGCCGGACGGCGCGCGTGCGCTTCGACGACCCGGACGCCGTGCTGGTCGTCGAGATCGTGGGGACGCGGGTGGGGATGGCGCTTTGGAGCCGGGAGGAGCTCTCGCGCCGGCCGTTTCTCCGGCCGGACTGAAGTCGATCCGGCCGCGTTGCCGTTCTTCCAAAAGGGGGTACAATCCCTACGGTGGGAGGGGGATTCGCTCGAAGCGGGAACGGTAGGGCCGGGTGAAGACCGGGGTAACGGGTTTTCTGGTCGTTCTTCCGCTGCTGGCGGCCGGGTGCGACAGCTGCACGGGCGACGATCCCAACGACCCGCCCCCGCCCCCGCCCCAGGCCCCCACCGGCCTCGCCGCCACGGCGCTGAGCTCCGAGCGGATCGATCTCTCCTGGACCGACAACGCCGACAACGAGGCCGAGTTCCGCATCGAACGCAGCGCCGACGGCGGCGCCACGTGGACCGAAATCGCCCGGCCTCCGGCCAACACCACGTCCTACGCCGACCTCGGGCTGACGCCGGGAGCCGCTTATTCATACCGCGTCCGCGCCGTCAACTCCGGCGGCGCAAGCGCCTGGGCGGGACCCGCCTCGGCCACGACCCGCGCGCGCGCCTGGACCTCCCTTCCCACGGGGCCTTCGGCGCGCCTTCACCACGCCGCGATCTACGACCCGGTCGGGCAACGAATGATTCTCTTCGGGGGATTCACCGCCTCCGGCGCAACCAACGACGTCTGGGAACTGACGCTGCCCTCCTCGGGATCCCCCGCCTGGACCCAGCTCACGCCTTCCGGCACGCCCCCTTCGGCCCGCTCGGGACACAGCGCGATCTACGACCCGATCGGCAAGCGAATGATCGTCTTCGGAGGAGACGACGGAACGTCGCCGCTTCCCACGGCCGTTCACGCCTTGAGGCTCGATACCAATCCCGCTTCCTGGAGCACGCTCGCGGTGTCGGGGACGCCTCCCCCCGGACGACTTTACCATGGGGCGGTCTATGTTCCCGATCCGTCGAATCCCCGCATGGTCATTTACGGAGGCTACGACCTCAGTACCTCCATGGCTGACGTCTGGCAGCTGACGCTTCCGGCCTCAGGGACGCCCACGTGGACGCAGCTTTCCCCCACCGATTCCCCCGGCGTCCGGGATCGACATGTGCTCGTGTACGATGCCGCAAACGCGCGGATCCTTACCTTCGGGGGCAACGACGGCAACGCGGGCAGCGACCCCTACACCGACGCCACGTGGGCCCTGGGGTTCTCCCCCCTCCAATGGACGCTCCTGGCGGCCTCCAATCCGCCGTTTCCTCGTTACGGCGCCGCGGGCATCTTCGACCCGCTCCACGGGCGGCTTACGGTGTTCGGAGGCGACGACACGACGGTCCCCATGGACAACGCCGTGTGGATCCTCGGCTCCTCCTCCTGGAGCACGCCGGCGGTTTCCGGAGGGCCGCCGGCGGGAAGATGGGGCCACAGCGCGATTTACGACGAGCTCAACCGGCGGATGGTGATCTTCGGCGGTTTTGATGAGAACTTGATACCTCTGAACGACACCTGGGCGCTCGACCTGTAGAGGTAATAAAAACGAGGCAAGGGGGCCGGAGTGCCCGGCCCCCCGCCTCTTCCAGGTGCGACCGGAGGGGCCCTCTTTCGCCCCTCCTTTCGGGGAGAGATCTCGTCAGCTAATCGTACGAAAGGCTCGCCCCCTCCCGGCGGACGATGTCCCGAACGTCGTAGGCGGCCTCCACAATCTTGCGGAGCACCTCTTCCTGTTCCGGAGTCAGCGACCCGTACGTTCCCTCCAGGAGCAGCTCCGAATAACCCAGGAGCGCCGTCACCCGATCCACCAGCGTCAAACGGTCCGTGTACATGCCGTCCTCCGTAAGGGGCGGGTGGTGGGGGGAGCACCGGCGAAGGCCGGGTCCCCCACACCACACGCGACCGGGGTTATAGGGTGTATGGATTGGTTCACTCCAGCACCACCATGTGGGGCTCGATGTCGAACGGAACCGCGTCACCCAGCCGACCCGTCCGGACCAGCTCCGCAAATTTCCGGTTCTGGGCCGCATCGAGAACCTGGGCGATCCTCGTGTACGAAAGATCCACGATGGTCCCCACCCGCCGATCGTAGTCCCTCGGCCGAAAGACGCCCGACGCCCGAAGCTCCCGGTGATACGCTTCGACCGCTTCCTGGCGCTGCCGGAGAATCTCGGCCACCTGGGTCTGTTGCGCGGACGACAGCTCAAGCTCGCGCGCCAGCACGTCCCCCAATCGCCTCGGGTCCCCGGCCGAAGGCGGCCGCGGAGCGCCGGAAACGGCCGCGGGCGCAACGGGGTCCGTCTGGACCCGCTGGTTTTCCACTCGCACGAAGGGCGTCCCGGGCGCCGCTTCCGAAGCGACCGGGCGCGCCTCTTCCTTTCGGAGACCGCCCGCTTCCCGCGTCTGCGTCCGCTCCCGGGAGGCGAGCGAAGCCGGGGCCGGCGCCATGACCGCCGCAGCGGCCACGATCAAAATCCCCACGCCGAGCGCGAGGTGTTTCACGCCAGGTCCACCCCGGTCCGCTCGCGGACGCGATCACGATCCGGCATGATGAAGGTCCCGCCGCCTCCGCCGCCTCCGCAATCGCTGGCGGTGACGTACCATTGATCCAAGTCGTAGACCATGATGTTGAGGGCCAAATACGGCCGCGTCCAGAAGCGGAGCTGGTCTCCCACGACCACGTTCCACCCGCTCATGTCCACGAAGCGCTCGGCGTTCACCGTGCCGCCGTTGGGCAGGTAATAGTAGGTCCTCCCATCATGCCGGATGTTTCCGTTCTGCCAAACCCTCACCCAGAAATAGAAGGTCGACGAGGCGGTCACGGTCGCCGTGACGGTACAGGACGTCTGGCCGCCGCAGATGGCGGTGGGGCCGGTGGGATCCGATCCCACTTGAGCCTCCGAAATCGAAGCCCCCGCCAAGAAGAGCCCCAAGGCCGCGCACGCCCCGATCGCTTTCTTTGCCGCCATCCTGCCTTCTCCCTTCCGCACCTGGTCCCCCGGGCGACACGCCCGGGGTCCCCGATCGCTGGGAGAAAGAAGTGCAAGGGGCGATCCAAACTTTTCGGAAACGCGAAAAAGCCCCTTTTTCGGGCTCTAGAACCCCCATGGACGCCGTTTCGCAGGGAGGGAGAGCGACCTTCTTTTTGGCCGGAAATGGGCGTCTTTTCAGGGGTGCGGTGACAGGTTTCGGCGCGTTTTATGCGAGCGCCGAGGCCATTTCGGCCAACTGACGCTTTTTGTCGACAAGACGCTTAAGTCGACACAAATCGGGCCTCTTGACCAGGCGGCGGACCAGCCGGACTCCGATGGAGCCCTGGGAATGGGCCGCCAGGCGCTCCAAAATGGAACGAAGCTCCGTAAGGTTCCCGTCCCAGGGAAGGGCCGCCAGCTCGGCCACGGCCTCCGGCGTGATTCGGCGACCGGCCAGCATCCGCTCGATCAGGGCGGGAATCTCACGGCGGCGATCCCGCAGCGGCGGAAGCATGATCGTGGCTCCCTCGAAACGCCGCCGGAGTTCGGGAATCAGTCGATCGGCGGACCGGCACGTCGCCACGATCCGGACGTCCACCTTCCGCTCCTCCGGTCCGCCCACGGGACGAACCCATCCGTCCAGAAGCCGCGGCAGGATCCGCTGGTTCTCAGGCGAAAGCTCGTCCACCCGGTCCAGAACGAGCGTGCCGCCCTCGGCCTGCGCCACGTATCCGCCCGAAGCCTCCCGGGCGCCGCTCCAGGCCCCCGGCACATGGCCGCAGAGATCGCTGGCCGGGAACGCCATTTGTTCGCAGGGAGCCACGACCAACGGTCCCCGCGAACGGCTGCTGAGCGTGTGGATCTCGCGCG
This sequence comes from Planctomycetota bacterium, assembly GCA_035574235.1. Lineage (NCBI taxonomy): Bacteria > Pseudomonadati > Planctomycetota > Planctomycetota bacterium. The sequence goes on from DATLZA010000021.1 coordinate 32,702, forward strand.
CCAGGTGGGTCTTCCCCGTGCCGCTCTCTCCTGCAAGAAGAAGAGGCAACGAGGACCGCGCGAGCTTCGCGGCGCGCTCCTGGACTTCGCTTGCGGTCGCCCTGGAGCGAACGTCCTCGAGCCGCTCGGCGGCCTTGCGGGCATGGACCGCGGCGCGCCGCCTCCCGAGCCTGGCCTCCGCCTCGGCCCGGAGCGTGCGGAATTCCACGACCCGCGGCAGATCGTTCACCTTGCGCGCCAGGCGTTCGGCCCGGCGGGCCCACCGCCAGGCGGCTTTCCAGTCCTCCGCCCGAGCGGCAATCCGCGCCTGAGCGCGGTACACGTGAAGACTGCAGATCCAGTTGCGCTTCCCGCGAAGCAGGCGCTGGGCCCGTTCCAGATCCTCACCCGCGGACGTAGGGTCTCCCGAGCAAGCGAGCGCGATGGCGCGGCAGGCGTACGCCCGGCACAGGACATCCCATCGTCCCGTCCCGGCTCCCACCTGGATCGCCCGGTCGAGCGCCGCTTTGGCCTGGGGCCAGGCCTCGCGGCACACGGCGGCATAGCCGGCGCTCAGAAGCGTGGCCGCCTCTTGGTCCCTCTTGCCCAGTTCGCGAAACGCCCGCGCCGCGCGGACGAACATGCCGTAGGCCCGGGGATACTGGCCTTCGTCGAAATGCAGCTCCCCGCGCCGCCACCGCGCCCACGCCAGCTCCGCCTTATGACGATGGCGCTTGTGGATGGCGATCGCGCGATCCAGATGGGCCCGGGCGGCGGGAAAATCCCCCAGGCGAATGCACACGAGACTTTGATTGCTCGCCGTCCGCCCTCGGCCCAGATGGTCGTCCCCGTAGGCCTCCTCCGCCCGGGCGTACTCCTCGAGCGCCTGGCGGTAGCGGCGGTGGGCGAAATGATCGTTGCCGAGCATGTGGTGGAACTTCGCCGCCGAGCGGGGCTTCCAGCGCATCGAATAGGCCTTCCGCAGGTGCTCGCTCATCTCCTTGCGCCGGCCCATGAGGAACCACGTGTAGGCGATGTGGAGATGGATCTCGGGCACGAGATAGGCCGGACCCGTCCGGAAGCGCAGCGCGTCCCGCAGCGTCTTGAGCGCCTCGCGATAGCGGCCCACCTCGCGGTAGAGAAATCCCAGGAAGAAGAAGCTCTCGCGGCCCGGGTCCCGGCGCACGACCTCCTGGGCCGCCGCCAGCGCGAGGTCATGTTTTCCTTCCCGGTACAGCCGGTCCCGCAGGGCGCGAAGCTTGGGGGGCTGAACGCCTCCCTCGGGGAACGGCAGCGTGACGGATGGGCGCGGCCGCACCGGCAGCGGACGTACGGCCAGCGCCAAGGGCTTCATGGCGTGAGAATTGTACCTTACCGTATGCCCCTGCGCAAGGGACGCGGTTCAACAAAGTCCGGAAGCCCGGGCGGTTACGCGGGCGCCGGACGCCCCAGCGGCCGGAGCCGGCAGAGCGCGTGATTCCCCTCCAGACCCTTGAGCGAGGCAACGAACTCCTCGCGGGGAAACTCGAGCCCCGCCAGCCACGCGCGAACCTCCGCATCCTCCTCCATCGAGCGGGTGAAGACCACGTCGTCCCCCTCCGACTGGCCCTGGACCCGCGCCGCCAGGTTCACCGTGGTCCCGAAGTAATCGAGCGCGTCCGCGTTGCGGATCGCAATCGACGGGCCCTGATGGACCCCCACCTTGAGCCGCACCGAGGCGCCCACGTCCCGTCCCCGCAGAAACGCGTCCCAATTTGCCTGCATCTCCACGGCCGCCTCTAGCGCGTCCCGCCCCCGCGCGAAACACGCCAGGACCGCGTCCCCCATCGTCTTGACGACGCTCCCCCGGCGCCGCGAAACACACCCCTCCAGATACCGGAAGTGTTCCCGCACGAACGCGAACGCCCGGCCGTCCCCCACCCGCCGGTAAAGCTCCGTGGAACCCCTCAGGTCCGTGAAGAGCACCGCCAACGAAGAAACCGCCAGCCGCTCCCCCGGCGCGGGCGCCTGGCCGGGGAAAAGATGCCTAAAGTCCTGAAGGGCAAGAAGTTCAAGACCGGTGGCCGCGGCTTCCCGCCAGCTTTCGCGCTCGAGGACCAGAAGCGCTTCCGCGTTCGAGGCGTTCTCGATTTCGAGAAGCACTTCGCCCGCGCGGGGGCTGTCCCCCTCCACGCGGAGCCCCTCGGGACTGCAGTGAATCCGCAGGCGACCTCCGCCGGAACCCGCCAACCGGCGGGAAAAGAATCCCATCGTCGGGTAGCATCGGATCCGAACCGTCCCGGGCCGCAGAAGAACCTCCTCGCGGCGCCGTTCGCCCGGTTCGAGGCGAAACTGCGCGGCGATGTACGGCGTGTTGGCCGGCCCGCCGATGCAGTAGGTCTCCGCGCGCGCCCGGCGGACCGCGGGATGCACCGCAAAGCGGGCTTCCACCGAAGCGGCCAGATCCGTTCCAAAATCGATCCGGCAGGTCGGGCAGTGCGCCTCCGAGCGCAGGTCCTCCAGCGCGCTCGCCTTCCGGCTTGGGGCGTGGCAGTGCGGACACAGCACGCTCCACACCAGCTCCAGAACCCCCTCCGCCACGGCCCGCAGGAAAAAGCGCAACGTCTCCGTCCGTTCGAATCCCCATCGATCGGCGAGCTCATAGGGCCGCAGCGACGTCACTTCGAGATCCGATCCGGTCCGCAGGTGTTCCTTCAGGCGATCGACGAGCGGTCCCTCCCCCAGCGCGCGCAGGCGCGCCTCGAGGATGTCCTCGGAGACGAGCCGGTCCGGAGGAAGGGCCGGGTCGGGACGACCGGCCGGATCCTGCCGGTGGCGCTCCCAGGCCCGCACGAAGGCCAGGACGTCGCCGACGCTCTTTCGGAGGGCGAGGCGCACCAGCCAGGCGGGCCACCCGGCGCGGAGCCGGGCGACCGCGAAGATTTCGAGATCCGCGCCTCCCTCGCGACCGGCGGCCAGGAGGATCCCGGCGTCCACCGTTTCCATCGGCCCTCCCTCGAAGCGGCGGCGCACGGAGTAGCGGCGGCCTTCCACCCAGTCGAACGGGAATTCTTCGTAGCGCCAGGCGAGACCCAGGAACCGCGCCTCGGCACGGTAGTGGCCGCGGCGGGACGGATCGGGCCACGGGACAAACCGCACCGGCGGCAGGCCCACGGCGCGGTTAAGCCGGTCGGTGTCGGCCAGGAACGCCCAGACCTCCTCGGGCGGCGCGGCGAGCGCGACGCGTTGGCGGACGGCGATCTCGTCGGCCACGCCAGGATTGTACCTCGGCACGATTCTCTTGTCGCGCGCGCGGCCTTTGTGGCAGGCTGGAGCCCCATGCGCCTCCCCGAGGGACCCGACGCCCGGCTTCACCGCCGGCGCGTCTGGGCGTGGGCCCTCTACGACGTGGCCAACTCCGCCTTCTATCTCACGGTCGTCTCCTCTTTTTTTCAGTTTTTTTTCATCGATCTCTACGTCCAGGCGCACGGCCCGGCGGACGCGGCGGCGGAGGCGGACCTCCGCCGGCGGGGCGGCGCGGCGCTGGGATTTACGGCCGGAACCGCGATGGCGGCGGTGGCGATCCTGGGTCCGTTCCTGGGCATCGTCGCGGACCGCACGGCGTCGAAAAAAAAGTTCCTCGCCGCCTTCGCCGCGCTCGGAATCGCCGCCAGCGCGCTCATGTTCTTCATCCCCCCCGGAGGCTGGCGGACCGCGGCGGCGCTCTACGCGCTCGGGACGGTGGGCGTGGCCGGCAGCCTGATCTTCTACGACGCGCTTCTGCCCGCCGTCGCGCGGGCCGAGGACCTCGACCGCGTTTCGTCGCTCGGCTACGCGCTCGGGTATGCGGGAAGCGTCGTCCTCTTCCTCGTCAACGTTCTCGTTTACCTCAAGCCCGGCCTTTTCGGAATCCCCGATCGCGGGACGGCGGTGCGGCTGGCGTTCGTGAGCGTGGCGGTCTGGTGGGGGCTTTTCACGATTCCGCTGCTGCGGGGGGTGCCCGAGCCTCCGGCCGCGGCGGGGCGGCCGGGCCTGCTCCGGGCGGCGCGGGATCTCGTGCGCTTCCGGTCGCTTCTTCTCTTCCTGGCGGCCTTCTGGATTTACGCGGACGGGATCGGAACGATCATCAAGCTGGCGGCCGGGTTCGGCTACATGCTGAAGCTCGACCAGAAGGATCTGCTTCTGGCGCTGGTGATCCCCCAGGTGATCGGGGTCCCCTGCTCGCTCGCGTTCGGGCGGCTGGCGGGGCGCGTAGGGGCCCAGCGGGCGATTCTGATCGGCCTGGCGGGGTACGGGGCGGTATGTCTTCTGGCCTGGGGCATCCGCCGGCCGTGGCACTTCTACGCCCTGGCGGCGGGCGTGGGGGTGGTGCAGGGGGGCACGCAGGCGCTCAGCCGGTCGCTTTTCGCGCTTCTCGTGCCGCGGGGGCGGACGGCGGAGTTCTTCGGGCTTTTCAGCACGGTCGAGAAGTTCGCCGGAATCGTCGGGCCGTTTCTCCTGGGGGCGATCTGGAGCGGAGGCGGGGATCCGCGGCCGGGGATTCTGGCGCTGGCCGTTTTCTTCGCGGCGGGGGCGGCGCTGCTGGCCTGCGTGGACGTGGAGAAGGGGCGGCGGCAGGCCGAGGAGCCCGTTTAGCCGCCGGCGTGGCGCGAAGGGCTGAAGGGCTCCAGGGGAATCCGGGGGGGCCGGCCGGTCAGGAGATCCGCCACGATTTCCGCCGTCACGGGGGCCAGGAGGATGCCGTTGCGGAAGTGGCCCGTGGCGACCAGAAGCCCCTCGAGCGGCGCGCGTCCGAGGTAGGGGAGGCGGTCGGGAGTGGCCGGCCGCAGCCCCGCCCACGACTGGACGAGCGGCAGCCGGCGCGATTCCGGAAGGATCTCGGCGGCGCGTCGGGCGAGATCGCCCACGCCCTGAAGCGTAACCGTCTTGTCGAATCCCGCGTCCTCGAGGGTGCTTCCGATGAGGAGACGTCCGTCGGCGCGCGGCACGAAGTAGGTTTCCCCCTCGAGGAGCACATGGGGGCAGAAGCCGGGCGCGGCCTGGGCCAGAAGCATCTGGCCCTTGACCGGAAAGACGCGCAGATCCAGGCCCACGGAACGGGCCGGCTCGCCGGACCACGCGCCGGCGGCGAGGATGACCGTTCCGGCATAAAGATCGCCGCGGGGGGTCTTGACGCCGGTGACACGGCCGGGGACGCGGAGGAATCCCGTGACGGGGGTGGCGGGGCGGAGTTCGGCGCCGAGCCGCGCGGCGGCTTCCGCGAGCGCCGCGGTCAGCCGGTGGTTGCGGACCTGCGCGATGTCGGGAAGAAAAAGCGCCCCGCGCACCTGGGGATTCAGGCCCGGCTGGCGGGCGAGAGCTTGCTCGCGGGAAAGGCGTTCGACGGGCTGGTCGTGTCGGCGCTTCCATTCCTCGAGCGCCCGGGCGGCGTTCTCGCCGGCCTCGTCGCGCCAGACGAGCAGGAGCCCCGTGACGCGGTACTCGGGGTCGATGGGGGACAGCGCCCGGAGCTGCTCCAGGAGTCCCGGATAGAGCTTCATGCTGGCCGAGCAAAGAGCGGCCAGCGGGGTGGGATATTCCGAAAGATGAATGGGGGTGAGGATTCCGCCGGCGGCCCAGGAGGCTTCGCGCCCGAGGTCGCCGCGTTCGAGGAGAACCACGCGGAGTTTCTCGAGGGCCAGCCGGAAGGCGACGGCGGCACCGACGATTCCGCCGCCCACGACGAGGACGTCGGGGTTGCGCGCCATGGAGGCGGTTTATAACATGGGGGGCCGCCGCGGGCAAGGAGGGCCGGCGGAACGGAAAAAAAACCTGCCCCTGGCGCGGCCGATCCGCTACACTTTCGGCGCCGGCGGCCGGCGAGACGCCCCCATCGTCTAGAGGCCTAGGACACCGGCTTTTCAAGTCGGCAACACGGGTTCGAATCCCGTTGGGGGCAATAACTGTGGGGATACACCGCCCAGGCGCTCCGCGACGACTTCGACAGCCGCGAGAGGCGACGGGTCAAGGTGGCGTCCCAGGATGGCTCGCCGTTCCCTTGGCGCGGCAAGCCTCGCGAGCCGCGCCCCTTGCGCCTTGCCGCGCAGGATCGGTCGGAAGAGGAACTCGAAGAGCTGACGGAACAGGTCAGATCCAGCCACAGGGTCGATTCGCGACCCCCCTTCGCCCTCAACGCCGCCTCCCCCGCAGCCCCCGCCGCCTACCTCGGCCGGCGACCGCGCCGGACGGAGGGCCGGCGCTCGACTTCGACCTCGTGCAGGGCGGCCGTCTCGAGCGACCGGAGCACCTTGGTCCCCCGCTCGGCCGGTCGCAAGACCCCGTAGTCCCCTTCCGGCCGGAGCGCCCCCCTGGTCCACGAACTCCCGTCCCCCGCTCCCTTGACCTCCTCGTCTTAAGCAGGGTTTAATTTTCCTATTCGCCGGGGGGCGAGTCATGTTCTGGATCGTGGCGGCAGCGGGGCTGGTCCTCGCGATCGGCGCCGCCTGCTGGTGGTGGCGGCGGCGCAAGCAGCAGAAGCAGACGCGCCTCATCTCCTTCGTCGCCTTGCTCCGTAAGCCGGCCAGCATCGACCCGACCGTGCTCGCCCGCCTGGCCGGCAAGGTCTGGCGGGCCGACCTGGGCGACGGCAATTCCGAAGGAGCGGACGGTTTCGTGGTCGGCGCCGGCATGCTCAACGCCATCTGCTACCAGGGCCGATGGGTCCTTGTCCACAGCCTGCCCCGCCCCTACGTGGACAATCCCGAGCAGGCCGCCGCCGACATCGCCGACCTGCGCATTCGCTCGCTCTTTGCCCAGCACCAGGCCTGGTTCTCCTGCGACGCCACCGACGTGGACCCCCGCGCGCCCGACAACGAGGTCCGCGACTGGTGCCGCCGCCTCGGAAAGCTATTCGCCGAGCTGCTGGACGACAACTGCCTGCTCATCTTCCTCCCTGACTCGAACATGGTCTACCCGATCAACGAGGAGACGGAACAGGCACTCCGCTCGGAGGATCCGATCCGGTCCTTGCAGGAAACCTTGACGGTGCCGTTGATCGAGGTGCCGGCCGACGACCCGTTCATGCAGCAAGCCGTAGCCCGGGCGCGTGCCGACTGGCCGCGGTTCGTGGCCGCCTTCGAGGCTCAGGCCGGCACCTTCTTTTCCGTCAAGGCGCCGGTGAGCCATTCCGGCAACACCGAGTTCATCTGGATTTCCGTCACCCGCCTGGAGGGCGAACGTATCTACGGCGAACTGAATAACGAGCCCGCCAACCTCGGCCCCTTGCGCCTGGGCTCGAAGGTTTCGGTCCCCGTCGCCGAGCTGAACGACTGGTGCTTCATGGACCCGCAGGGGAAGCTGGTCGGCGGATTCACGATCGCAGCAGTGCACCAGGCGGCCCGCCGCCCGCGGCCGCCGAAGGGCCAAAACGAATAGCCGCCCCCAGTCGGGTTCCCCTGCCGATTTTACAGTCCAAGAGTTCCACCGCCTTCCCCAGCGGCAATTCCTCCTGTTCCACCCGCTGGGCCCTGCTCGGGCTTATCTCCACAAAAAACGAACGCCCCTCCCCGGCGTCGCCTGTCCGGCGTTTGTCCGCGCACCGCTCCACCCATCCGCCCACTCTTTCCCACGTCCTCCTCTCCCCTGACCTCCTCGTCTTGGCAGGGTTTCATTTTTCCTGTCCACAGGAAGTTCACCGACAATCGCCGCCCGCGGCTGCTCATGCAGTTGTCCGGCGTGGAGGGGGATCGTGCCGGCCTGCGCGAATTCCAGTTGGTAAAGTTCGTCGGTAGGCGGATACTGCTCGAGCAGGCCGACGTCTCTTGCGGTCCGCCGAAGCGCACGTAGGTCGGCGTGCAGCGGTTCGAGTCCCACGACATGGGCGGTACGAGGACCGGTCCGATATATCCGGACGGGCCGCCGTTGTCCGTCAACGAACCTTCTCGGGGCGCCGACGGAAAATACGGACCCTGACGGCGTAAGCGCGATACTCGCCGGCGTGGGAGAATAAGCAGGAGGAGCCATGCCGTTCACGCCTTTCCATATGGGTCCGGGAATCTTTCTCAAGGCCGTGCTGCAAGGCAGCTTCAGCCTGATGGTATTCGGCTGGGCGCAAATCGTGATGGATATCCAACCGCTCATCGTGCTGCTCACCGGGAAAGGGCATCTGCATGGCTTTACGCATACCTATCTCGGCGCCACGCTGATTGGGGCGTTCTCCGCGGTGACCGGCAAGTACGTATCTCAGCTCGCGCTGTCGATGTTGCTCGGGGCAGGCTCGAAGGGCACGCCCATCGCTTGGTGGGTGGCGCTATTGAGCGGTTTCGTCGGCAGCTACAGCCACGTCGTGCTCGACAGCCTCATGCATGCGGACGTGGAGCCGTATTTTCCGTTCTCCGCTGCGAACGATTTGCTCGGGCTGGTCTCGGTGGAGGCGCTGCACAAGTTCTGCGTCTACAGCGGCCTTGCCGGCGCAGCGCTGTATGTCCTGGTGAGCTACGGGTTGTCGCGGCGGCGCCGCTAAGGCAGCGGCTGCTCGATACGGGAGAGGAGGGTCTCAGCTCAAGAAGAAGGTCGCGCCACGGCATGACGAGCGCCCCTCGCCGACGTCGCCTGTTCGGCGTTTGTCCGCCCGCGGGCCGCCCGAAAACACACCCGGACATCTTCCCTCCTCCCGGCCCCACCGCGTATACTCCCCCTCGGACCTCCCCATTAAAGGGGATTTGTACCGGCTATCCGCCGTTTCAGCGCCTTGAAAAGCGCGCGACGAGCGTTGCAACGTAGAGACGTGGCCATGGATTCGCGCATGGCGATGCCCACCCCTGGCGATCGAATCGAATGGGGCGTTAAACTTGCCGGATCCGCCGTCAACGCCGCATTCGCGCCGAGTCGAGTAGACGAGTTGGTGCGTGCTTGGCCTTTGTTGACACGTCTTGTAGAAGCTGTGCGCACATACCGAGGGCCGGATCCTCTGAAGGCCGCTTTCTTAGCGCTCCGTGCCAAGCCGCCGCCCTGAATGGCGAGGCTCAGGATCGATTGTCCGCAGTGTCTCGGTACTAGCGCGATGCGCTCTGACAACCGTTTCGAGTCTGCACGCGGCGCGTACCCGACTCGCAAAGGCGGAGCGCCTTTGCTCGCGGCTCGCGCCGGGTGTCAGGTGTGAAAGGAGATCTCTCAGATGCCAACGGTTGCGTCGCACGGGATACAAATCAGCTATGACGACCGCGGGCAGGGAGAGCCGGTACTGCTTTTCATGCCCGGCTGGTGCGGCAGCCGCAAGGTCTTTGACGAGCTCGCCCCACGCTGCGCCGTACGGCGGCGCACCCTGACCCTCGACTGGCGCGGGCATGGACAGTCGGAGCGGCCCGCGGATGATTTCGGCGCGAGCGACCTGGCGAACGACGCCCTCGCCGTCATCCAGGCGAGCCGGGCACAGCAGGTCGTACCGGTTGCGCTGTCCCATGCGGGTTGGGTCGCGATCGAGCTCCGCCGCAGACTCGGCCATCGTATCCGAAAGCTTGTGTTGCTCGACTGGATCGTCCTGGACGCCCCACCGCCCTTCCTCGCGGCACTGCGGTCGCTTCAGGATCCAGCACAGTGGCAGCAGACGCGCGAACAACTCTTCTCCATGTGGCTCCACGGATTGGCCCTCCCCAAGCTGGCCCACTATGTACGGGAGGACATGGGTTCGTATCCGTTCGAAATGTGGGCGCGCGCGGGCCGCGAGATCGGTGAGGCCTATGCCAAGGCCGGGAGCCCCCTCCAGGCGCTCGCAACCTTGGACGCAGCGGTGCCGGTATTGCATCTATACGCCCAGCCGGACGATCCCGGATACTTGGCTGCGCAGCAATCGTTTGCGGCCGCACATCGATGGTTCCAGGTGTCGAAGCTGGAAGCGCGCAGCCACTTTCCCATGTACGAAGTGCCGGACGAGATGGCCAAAGCCATCGAAACATTTGCGGCACATGGCGAAAGGACCGAATAGATGAAGGGACCGGATAGACGCTGGCACCAAGAACACCGCATGCCGGAGCGGGCCACCGATGATCAACGAATCGCGTGGCATCTCGAACATGCACAGGTCTGCGGCTGTCGCCCTATCCCCAATGGCGTGCTCGCGCTCATGCGCGCCAAGGGAATGAAACCGCCCAACAAGGGCAGACAGCCGACGCGCTGAAGCGCGGCTGACGGTCGGGGCTGGGCAGTTCAGCCACTGCAGAAGAGGCAGCAGATGGGAGGCATTGAATGAATACGCTGCGCACCATCCAAGAAGAAGGTCGCGCCACGGCCTGACGAACGCCCCTCGCCGACGTCGCCTGTTCGGCGTTTGTCCGCGCGCGTCCCGCCGCGCCCTCCAGGCGCCGGCACGCGCGAAGACCGGATCAGAAGGAGCGGGACGCCCGAAAACACACCCGGACATCTTCCCTCCTCCCGCCCCCACCGCGTATACTCCCCCTCGGACCTCTGCATTAAAGGGGATTTGTACCGGCTATCCGCCAGGCTCCCGCGGATTATCAGGATGAACCCGCAATTGAGGTTGGCATCTGGTCATGGAGGACAGCCCAAGCCGCGTTGGCCGTCGCTACTTTGGGCAAGAGTCTGGGGTGGAACCCGGTCCTCTGGGGTGCTGGAACGTGGGGCACTGCCGCCGCAAGTCCGGCCGGGCAACGAGCAGCGAGGCTAATCCCGGCGTTAGGTCAAAAACTAGAGTTTCTCTTTGACAATGCCACAGGGAGCCAACAGAACATAGACCGGAGTCGAGCGATGCTCGCCCAACTTCACAGGATCGGCATCTCCGACGTTCCACGGAGGCGCGCGTATCTCCAGACCTTCTTCGAAAGGGTGTTAAACGATTCCACGAATATTGCGGCCCAGCAAGCAAACGGCCGCGTGGTGAGGGAGGCCTTGTGGATGGGGCCGCTTGGCGGGCTCAAGGTGCAGAGCGTGTGGGAGGGTACCAAGCTGGTTACCGTAATGCTGTTTGGAGGATGAGGCATGCGTCTCTCGTTCCGCGAATGGTGCATGGAACTGCGCAGCCATCCGGTTCACATGGAGCGCAAGGAACTGCTCGATACCGCTTCGACGGCGGATCTTTTACTTTGTGAATCCCGTTCAGAAGCAACGCTTCTTTTCGAGGTGGACGTGTTTGGCTGTACGGCGGAAAGGGCGAAGTTCAGGATTGGGGTGCTATCGCAAGCTCACGGCGCAGTTCCCCACATGTTCCCTATTCCCGGCACTGATAGGGTGATGGTGGGATTCGATCGTCGCGTTGTGGGGGTTGACCTTCGGACTCATAAGCAAGCTTTCGAGCACGAGTTGGAGACGGTGTTTCATTCTTTTTACCACGCCGTGGACCATCGCATCGTGATGGCCCTACATGAGATTGGAATCTTGGCGCTGTCCGAGGAGGGACAACGTCTTTGGGATTTTGGCAAGGACGTCATCACAGCCGCTGAAGTCGGAAGGGATAGCATTCGGCTAACTTTCATGGATTCACCGCCCATTGTCCTGCGCATTCGGGACGGCAAGGTAGCGTGATAGTCCTAAAACGTGAAAAGTCGTCTCCTACTACGTGAAACTTCAGTTCATATGCGAACGGCTGCACCACGGATGGGTCGGGCGGGCACTCGTCGCAGGAGATCTGCTTATGCGGGGTTGCCCGAGCGCTCGCTTCCAGTGAGAACGCCGCGGGTCCCCCCTGACGCCGCCGGGCTCCCCCACGGCCCCGCCCTCAATTTTGTGCGCCAGAGGTACACCCCCGCTGCGGCGCGGGCCGCTTTGTAAGCAACACCCGCTCAAGTCCTCTCCCTCTCCGCTCTTCCCCCCTCTTCCCCTCATGCCCTTCCGCCCCCTTTGCAACGACTATCCCCTCCATCTACCGGAACTTCAGCACCGACTTCAAAAACCTGCAGAAGTTCAGAAGAAGGTCGCGCCACGGCCTGACGAACGCCCCTCGCCGACGTCGCCTGTTCGGCGTTTGTCCGCGCGCGTCCCGCCGCGCCCTCCAGGCGCGCCGGCACGCGCGAAGACCGGCTCAGAAGGGGCGGGCCGCCCGCAAACACACCCGGACATCTTCCCCCCTCCCGCCCCCACCGCGTATACTCCCCCTCGGACCTCTGCATTAAAGAGGATTTGTACCGGCTATCCGCTGACGAGTACGCTCTCGAGTCAGCCGTATGAGGATAACGAGGCGCAGTTGCCACAAGATTTCATCCGCAGTTTGGAACTGTCGCCGAAAGAGGGGGGATTGAGTTGCGGGCAGTTCATCGGGTGGCAGTGGTATTGCTGCTCGCCCTGGGCGGGGTCTTTGTCATGCGTTCGCCACGAGAAGGTTCCCGCCAGGTCAGACTTCCCCGAACTGACCAACCATCTGCCGCTCCTCACGCCGAATTGGAACGCCCCGTCGCTTCACAGTCAGTCTCGCGCACCAACGTCACGAAGCTGGGATACCATACGCGCCCCGAGATCCTCCGGGACCTGTTGAGTCGCGGCACGCGCGAGCAGCGCGTGGCGGCACTGACTTGGATGGTTGCACAAGATCGACAAAATGGCACTACCCAATTTGAAAACGATGTCTTGGAACTCGTAAATGACACAGACTTCCTGGTTGCCATGAAAGCCACCGAGTCAGCATTGTTCTACGGAAATAAGGTTCACGCGCTTGTACCCAGAGATCGGTCTTTACGGGCCTTGGAGTACTACCTCTCCCACGGAGACTTCGAAATCGCACCTTCGGCGAGCGATTCCGAGAGCTACTTCATTCCAATCCTCGGGACGGCGTTAACTTTGGCAAGAAATGCCCGTGACCCCACAGTTGCAAGTGACTTGGAGCAGTTCTACCGGCAAGTAAAGGCGCAAGACGAGCAGGTCTCGCTCGAAATCGGACTCGTACTAGCCGAGCGTCAAAGGTTCGTCGCACTCGATGCCGCCCTTGAAGGCGTTGCATCCAAATCCAAGGACATCGCGTGGCTTTCCGCTCAAATCGTCAGCCTCGCCAAGATACCTCAAGCGGTGCCGCATCTTCGGCGCGCCTACCTCCTCCAGGAAAAGGGACAAGCACGGGAAGCCATCATCAGCGCGCTCTCCCGAGTCAATCATCCAGACGCGAAGCCGGTCCTTCTCGAGCTCCTTCTGCTTGAGAAACAGGCGATGCTAAGGCGAGACATCGTCCAGGCTCTTTTGCAAGGAGGTATGGGGCGCGAAGAAATCGCAACCCAAATCCTTCCGCAGGCGTTCGGAGACAATGAGGTGAACATGTCGGCCGCGAGTGTGCTTGTCGAGATAGGAGACCGCCGAATCCTTCCGCATCTCCGAAGAGAGCTGGAAGCGATGCGACAGCGGGAAGTCGACAATCCTGAACGGCTCAGGGCCATTCTAAGTCTTCTTGGCAATGCCCGGGATAAGGATGCCGTCGCGAGCCTTGGGCCATTGCTCATGGAGCTTCAGGACGATTCTCTGCGCAGCGCCGTCCGCGAAAGCCTTGAAGAAATCGGAGGACAAGAAGCACGGGCTTGGCTGGATTGGAAATAGTATAGCGCACCCGATTTCCTTGGACACTCGGCCGTTGTCCGATACTCGATACAGGAAGAACGCCAGGGCCTGCTGCCCGGCGCTGTCCACCCGCCGGCCGCGCCTCCTGCATGCGGGCGGCTGGGGGAAGGAAACTTCAATCCATCGGACATGGCGGTCCTCTTTCCCGTAAGAGGCCGCGCCCTTTGGGGGCATGACCCCGGAAGGAAGCTCCGCCCTCAGGGGAAGGTGATCAACGGCTTGAGGATTCCATCCTCCTTCGTCTGCATCATGCGGAAAGCCCGTTCGACCTGATCGAAGCCGAACCGGTGCGTCGTCAAGGGGGAGGGATCCACCCGCCCCGCCCGAAGAAGCCGGATCAGTCGCTTCAATCGTTCCGACCCGCCGGGACAAAGACCGGTTCGGAGCGTCTTGTCGCTCATCCCCACCCCCCAGTCCAGACGCGGAATCCGAACGAAGTCGCCATGACCGTAGTATCCCACGTTCGAAATCGTGCCTCCCGGTCGGGTCACTTTGATGCACGCCATCAGCGTTTCTTCCGAGCCGAGCGCCTCGATGGCCGTGTCGACCCCTTGACCTTCCGTCAGATCCAGGATCGCGGCGACGGGGTCCCGTTCGGTGAAGTCCACCACGTGGTCGGCTCCGAACCGCCGGGCCAGCTCCTTGCGCTGAGGAACGCTTTCGACGGCGATGACGGTCGCCGCCCCCAGAAGCTTCGCTCCGGCGGTCGCCATGAGCCCCACGGGGCCTTGAGCGAAGACGGCGACCGTCCCTCCGAGAGGGATCGCTCCGTGCTCCGCCGCCATGAACCCCGTCGACAGCATGTCGGCGACATAGACCGCCTTCTCGTCCGGCAGGTCCGGAGGAAGAAGCGCCAGGTTGGCCTGCGCGTTATTGACGTGGAAATATTCCGCCAGAGTGCCGTCCTTGACGTTGGCGAACCGCCACCCGCCCAGCATCTGCGTACACTGGGAGGGAAATCCTCTCTGGCAGTTCTCGCAGGTGAAGTCCGGGGTGATGGCCCCCACCGCCACGCGATCGCCCTCCTTGAAGCCGCGCACCGCGCCGCCCAACCTGGCGATCACGCCCACCGCCTCGTGACCCAGCGTCAGATCCCGCCGCTCCCCGATCGCGCCGGCGACCGTGTGGGTATCCGATGTGCAGATCAGGGCCGCCGTCGTCCGGATCAGGGCGTCATTGGGGCCGATCTCGGGAAGCGGTTTTTCCGCCATCCCCACTTCCCCGATGCGCCGCATGACGAAAGCCTTCATCTTCACGCCTCTCAGAGATCCTTCGGAACTTGCCAGGTCACCGGGATTCCGGCGCCGGGCGCCGCCCGACGCTGCGGACCAGCTCGGCGGGCGGCGAGAGCTTCGACACCACATCGCGGGCTCCGGCGCGCCGCGCCCGCTCGTAGAGATCCCAATCCGCCCCGCCACTGTAGACGATGACGGCGACCTCGGGTTTGTAACGCCGCATCCAGCGGACCAGCGACATCCCCGGGGCGTCGGGAAGCCGTTCTTCGACGAGGACCGTCCCGCAGGGCTCTTCCGCCAGCGTCCGAAGGGCCTCCCGGACGGAGGTGGCGGACTGGGCCTCGTAGCCGACCTCTTCGAGAATCCGGATGCACCGCTCGCGCCCCTCCGGACTCGGATCCACCACCAGCACGCGCCGCGCGACGGCGGGAACGATCGTCTTCATGAGAGTCCTCCTGAACGGAGCCGATCCCGGCGCGGGAACCGGGAGGCATACGACTCGAGTCGATGAACCAGCACGGGACAAGGGGATTCCCGCAAAAGCTCCTCGGCCGAGCTGCCCATCACCCACCGGGCGAGCCCCCGCCGTCCATAGGTGGCGGCGCAGATCAGCCGGACGCGTCGCGAGCGGGCATGCTCCAAAAGAGACGCCACCACGGGCCCCTTCAAAACAGCCGCGGACGCTTCGACCCCCTGCCCCTCCACGCCGGCGCAAAGGCCTTTCAGATAGGGCATCGGATCCCGCACCGGGGGATGAAAGCCCGCTGCGCCCGGAAGCACCTCTTCGGGCACGACCTGAACCACCTCCAACGTCGTATGAAGGATCCGCGCGGCCCGAATCGCGTCGGGCAGAATCCCCTCGGCGACCCGCGAGCCGTCCAGAGGAACCAGAATCCGTCCCTCGGGCGGCAATGCGCCTTCCGAGCGGGAGACGAGGACAGGAATATCGGAGCGCCGAATCACCTGTTCCGTCACGCTTCCAAGCACCAGACGGCGGATACCCGTGCGTCCGTGGGTGGTCATGGCGATCAGATCGACCCTTTGCTCCCGGGCTGCGGCTCGAATGGCCTCCGCCGGGCGTCCCTGCGCCGTGAGGATCCGAAGATCCAAAGACCGAAGCCGCTGGTCCTCGCAGATCCGGCGAACGTCCGCCTCGTCCTTCCGGGCGCGGCCGGGTTCGACGACGTACAGAACGAGGACCTCCGGCCTGCACGAAACCGACCAGACGGCCACCGTCGCCAAGGCGGCCGCGGATTCCGGCGATCCATCCGAGGGCACCAGGATTCGAAGCGAAGCGCCGGGACTTTTCTTTTCCGTCATCGCAGGTACATCAAGCAACCCGCGTGCCGCGGAAGCGAACGGAGTCCCGTGCACCGGATCCGCGCGGGCGCGCGGACAATTCCCCGGAAGGGCGCGTTTTTCCAAAGGGTCTCGTCGACGATCGGCAATCCCCGCTCCCGCGCCGAGTTTTCCCCGCTCCCGCGCCGAGTTTTCCCCGCCGCCCGCGCAAAATTACGCCGCCTTTCGGCCGTTTTCGCCGGAACCGCCTTTGGCCCGCTCTTTGCGGGAAGAGAGTCGATGCAGCCTAAGGAAGACGCCATGTCGCTTTTCGAAAGAATCCTGGTCCCCCTCGACGGATCCCCTCTGGCCGAAAAGGCGCTCGGGCAGGTCCGCCGGATCCTGCGCCGTGCCGACGCGGAAGCCGTTCTGATCCGAGCGGTGGAACCGCCCGCGGTCGCCGGCGATTTCTACACTCTTGCGGAATCCCTCGAGGAGGAGGCCGATCGCTACCTCGCCGGCGTAGAACGCTCGCTGTCCGACGAGGGAGCGCGGGTCCGCCGGGTGGTACGCCGAGGGCCCGCGGCTGAAACGCTCCTCTCCGCGGCGGACGACGAACGGGCGAGCCTCATCGTTATGACCACGCACGGGCGCAGCGGCATCGCCCGCTGGATCCTCGGAAGCGTCACCGAGAAAGTGCTCCGCGCCAGCCCGGTTCCCGTGTGGGTGACCCGGTCGTTCGACGACCAGGGCGCTCCCGCGGAGGATTCAGGACCGGTCCGGACGGTTCTCGTTCCCATCCATGAAGAGGCGTCCCTCGCAATCCTCCCGGCAATCGTGGATGTCGCGCGGCTCCATGAGGGTCTTGAAGTCCGGCTCGTGCACGTTCTGCCGGAAGGCGGCTCGTACAGCGTTCCGGTTCCCTCTCTCGCGCGCGCGTACCACGAGCTCCGCGGGCACGGAATCGCCGTCGAACCCCTCCTCCGGAAGGGGGACGCGGCCTCCGAAATCCTCGAAACGGCTCACTCGGAGCGCGCGGATCTGATCGCCATGACCACCCACGGACGCTCGGGCCCCTCCCGCTGGGCTCTGGGAAGCGTGACGGAAAAGGTCCTCCGGGGGGCGTCCATTCCTCTCCTGGTGGGCAACGCCCGCTGCGCGTGGATCGGTTCGGCGCGGCCCGCCGGCGCGGTCGGCACGCGGAAGGGCTAGACTCGGCCCGAGCCCGGACCGGCGCTCCCCCGGGAGGCGCCCCTTCCCTACGGCTCCTGGAAGGCCTCTTCCGAATCCTTGCCTACGGACCAGCCGGTCTTCAATCCCAGCACGAACCACCCGAGCGCCAGAACCCCCGCCGCGAAAATCGTGTCTCCCACCACGCGCAGCCAGCGCAGGGTGTTCATTGTATCCGTCTGAAGGAATTCCGCCGACCGCGCGTACCACATGCCGTGCTCGACGCTGGCCCACGTCTGCAGAAGTCCGACCGGCAGGAGACTCAGAAGGACCATCAGCGCCAGACCGAGGTTGATCGCCCAGAACGAGAACGCCAGAACCTTGGTCTTCCAGACGGCGCGGCCCGCCAGCCCCCTCAGACAGAACAGCATGAGACCGATTCCGAGCATCCCGTACACTCCGAAGAGGGCCGTATGTCCGTGCACCGGCGTGGTATTCAGCCCCTGCATGTAGTAGAGCGCGATCGGCGGATTGATGAGAAATCCGAACAATCCGGCTCCCACGAGATTCCAGAAGGCGACCGCCACGAAGCAGTAAATCGGCCAGCGGTACGCCCGCACCCAGGGGCGGGCCCGGCTCAGGCTCAGATTCTCATACGCTTCGAATCCGATCAGAACGAGAGGAACGACCTCGAGCGCGCTGAACACGGCTCCGAGCGCCAGAACCGCCGTCGGAGTCCCCGTGAAATAGAGGTGGTGGAACGTTCCGATGATGCCCCCGGCCAGAAACACGATGGTCGAAAAAAGGACCGCCGAGGTCGCCGCCTTCACGCGCAGGAGTCCCATCCGCGTGAAGAGGAACGCGATCACCACCGTGGCGAAGACCTCGAAGAAGCCCTCCACCCACAGATGGACCACCCACCACCGCCAGTACTCCACGACCGCCAGGTGCGTCCGCCGGCCCCACATCATCCCGGCGGCGTAAAAAAGAGCGATGGCGGCCGAGGCCAGAAGAAAGAGCGCCAGGAGCGATCGATGCTCCCCCGGTCTCCGCAGCGCGGGCGCCAGCGCCCGGATCATGAGCCCCAGCCACAGGAAAAGACCCACCAAAAGGAACGTCTGCCAGAACCGCCCCAGATCGATGTATTCGTACCCCTGGTGACCGAACCAGAAGTTCGTCTCCAAACCGAGCTTCTGCCGGACGCCGAGCCATTGGCCGGCCAGCGACCCGCCCACGATGACGAGCAGGCAGACGAAAAGAAAATTGACGCCGGCGCGCTGGCCCCAAGGCTCATGACCCGAAACCGCCGGCGCCACAAAAAGCCCCGTCGCCAGCCACGCCGTCGCGATCCAGAAGATGCCCAGCTGAGTGTGCCACGTCCGGGCCACGCTGTACGGCAGCCACTCCGCCAAGGGCAGGCCGTAGAAGCCCGAGCCTTCGACGCCGTAGTGCGCCGTGACGGCCCCCAGGCCCACCTGCACCACAATGAGCGCCGCCACCACCCAGAAATACTTGAGCGTGGCCTTCATCGAGGGGGTCGGGTCGAGCGCCAAAAGAGGATCCCGGCGGGGATGCTCGCAAGGCTCCTCGGGTTTTCGGCTGAGCACCGCATGGTACCAGGCCAGACCCCCGATCCCCGCCAGCAGCAGCACAAAGCTGATGACCGACCACACGACCACCTGGCCGCCCGGCGCGTTGCCCACGAGCTCGTCCGGCGGCCAATTGTTCGTGTACGTGATCGCCTTCCCGGGACGTTCGGTGACGCACGACCACGCCGTCCAGAAGAAAAAGGCGTTGAGCGCCCTCATCCGCTCGGCATCCCGCAGGCTTCCCCGGGGAAGCGCGTAGGCGTCGCGCAAGGATTCGAAGGCGGGATCGTCCCCGAAAAGCCCCGCGTAGTGACGACCGACCTCCTCGATCGCGCGGGCCCGGTCCGGCGACACGCGAAGTTCCCCGCGGATCGGATCATACGTGTTCGTCCGGAGCTCCCTCCGCAGCCTCGCCTTCAGCGCCGCCTGTTTCTCCGAATCCAGTCCGCGATAGTCCCCTCCCGCCCACAGGTTCGCCAACGCCACCGCCTCCCGGTGCAGCCAGTCCGCCGACCAGTCCGGAGCCACATAGGCCCCATGCCCCCAGATGCTCCCGAGTTGATGCCCCCCGAGCGACTGCCAGACATTCTGACCGTTCCGGATGTCCTCCCCCGTCATGAGAACCCGGCCGTCGGCGGTGATCACCCGCCCGGGAATCGGCGGCGCCTCGCGGTAGATCTCCCGGCCGTAGTAGCCCAGAACGGCGAACGACCCGGCCAGAACAACTCCAAGTCCGATCCAAAGCTTCCTCTCACGGATCATGGGCCGGAACTCCCCCTTTTTGCCTGCGCCCCGCAGACGGCCAGCAACGCTTCCCGCTCGCCGTCGGTGAGGACCCGATCAAGACTGGGATACAGTATATTCTTCTCCCGCCCGTCATGATGTTCGAGGAGGTGCAGGAACAGCGCCTCCCGGTGCAGAAACTCATGCGCCTGACGCCGCCCCGCGCCGCGATCGCCCGCCAGCCGGCCCAAGGCCTCCTTGAGCGCGGAGAGGTTCCGCAGCAGATTCCTGTGCTCCAGATGGAAGAACTGCGGATCCCCGCCGGGAATGCGCCCGACCCGCCGCTCATAAAGCGGGAGAATGTGTTTCTCCTCCGCCCTCATGTGGTCCACGAGTTCCCGCTCGAAGACCTCCAGACTCTCCAGCGCCTTCCCGAATTCCAGGCCGACCACGAGGTCCCGATGCTCCGCAAAACGCTCGCGGAGACTCTCGTGCACCCCCATGAGCTCCAGAAGCGTCCGCTTCATGTCCCCGTCCTCAGCTCCGATGGGTCGAAGGCTCCGCCTCCGCCCCCTCCTGGCGCAGGCGGTCGTCCAGCCAGCGCAGAACGTCCATGGACGTGATGATCCCTTCCACCCTCCCGCCGTCCCCCACCACGATCACGCGGTGAATTCCCAGCGCCATCATGCTGTGGACCACGTCCCGGATCGGCGATTCCGGAAAGGCCGTCACCATGCCGTACGTCATAAGATCGCTCACGACGGCCCCTTCCAGAAGCTCCCAAGGCCAGCGCGTTCTCGCCGAGGCGCGGCGCTCCAGCGTAATGTCTTCCTGGGGAATCAGTCCATCCGCCCGATCCCGCACATAGCGGGCCAGATCCTTGAGGCTGAACACCCCGATCGCCCGCCCGTGCCGGTCCACCACCGGAGCCCCGCTGACCCTCCAGGACAAAAGGAGCCGCGCCGCCTCCGGTACCGAAGCGCTCGCCGGAAGCGTAAACACCGGCCGCGTCATAAGGTCCCGGGCCATCGTCGCCGTTTTCATCCGCATCTTCTCCCGGCCCCTCCGGGCCATACCGCCGGCTTTTTCTTCGCAAGAACCGTGCCGCAGCCGCCGATTTTCGCCCGGCATCGGTCTTGCTGAGATCCTTTGAGAACACATCCGAGAGGTGATGCATGAGCCTTCCGACGTGGGCCGCCTTCCTCGTCCTGACGGCGCTTACGGTCGTTCTGTCGATCCTGACTTTCCTCGACCGCAAGCACTAGACCCGCCGACCGGAACCGACCCACTGCCCTCGGTCCTTCGCGTCCGAAAAAGTCCGCGCCGCCGCGCAAAAATCCGCACCCGCCCCGCTTCCCTTCGAAGCGCCGGCCGAGCCGGCGGCGTGGCCCGCCGCTTGCGAATTCCCCCTCGAACCCATTTTGGGAGAGCGCTCCATGCCGCAAAAGATGCTCGTGGCCTTGGATGGAACCCGGCCGTCGGAATCGGTCCTTTCGCATGTAAGCTCCCTCTTGAAGCTCATCGACGCCGATGTCACGCTTCTGCGCGTCCTTCCCCGCGCCTCGGTCGGCGACGAGGCCCAGGCCCGCTCCTACCTCGAATCGCTGGCGCGCCCGCTTCGACAGAAAGGAGTGTTCGTCGAGACGGCGGTCGCGTGCGGAAAGCCCGCCGATAAGATCCTGGAGGCTCTCGAGAAGGGGCGTTACGGCCTCCTGGCGCTTTCGAGCCGTCGCAAGAAGGGGCTTCGGCGCATCGTCCTGGGAAGCGTGGCGGAGGAGATCCTGCGGCGTACCCCCGTGCCGGTCTTCGTGACCGCCCCTTCGCCCGAGGGCTCCCCGCCGCCGTCCGCGCCCCGGACGATCGTGGTTCCCCTGGACGGATCGCATCGCTCCGCGGCCGTTCTGGAGCCGGTGGCGGATCTGGCCCAGGCGGCCGGCGCCCGGGTTTCCTTCGTCACGGTGGTCTCTCCCACGGATCCCGAAGAACTGCCCGTGGAAACCGCCGCCCGGACGCTGTTCTCCCGGCAGAAGGCTCTCGAGCGCCGCGGCCTGAGCGTGGAGCTGGCGGTTCTCTTCGGCGACCCGGTGAACGAAATCCTCCGTTTTGCCGAAAGCCGCGCGGCCGATCTGATCGCCCTGGCGACGCACGGGCGGACCGGTCTGAACCGCTGGCGCTACGGAAGCATCACGGAGGCGATCCTGCGGAAAAGCCGGGTGCCCCTCCTCGTGGTGCGCTCGACGGCCCAGCTCCGGAGCCGCCCCCTCCGTGCGCGCGCCGTGGAGGCGCGGCGAAGAGCCCTGCGGACCGCGTCCGCCGGATCCGGTCTGAGCCGGAGCCCTTACCGCGGGGGATAAGAGTCCCTTTCGCCCTGCGACGCGGAATCCCGAACGTCCGTCGCCGCCCCCGCCGGCGCGCGTCCCCGCACCCGGAGCACGACGTTCCACCTCCGGCGACCTTCGTCCCGGACCGTGACCAGGCTCCGCAGCGCCAGTCCCCGCAACCGGCGACGCAGCGCCTCGAGAAGATCCGCCTCGTCTCCCACCGTCATCGTCAGGCGGGCGCCCCGCTGGCCGATTCCCAGCATTCCGCAAAGGGCGCGGAAAAGATCGGATTCCGTGATGATCCCGACGACCCGGCCGCCGGCGACCACCGGAAGGCCGGAGATCTTCCGCCGCAACATGAGCTGAGCCGCCCCCTCGAGCGTCTCGTCCCGCTCGACGGTCACCGGATCCGGCGTCATCACGTCGCTTACCCGCAGCCCGCGGCCGCGCGCCGCCGCCGGCCCCAGGGCCGCCTGCAGGTCGCTGCGCGTCACGATCCCCACGAGCCTTCCGCCCTCGACCACCGGAAGCCGCCGCACTCTTCGGCAATCCATGAGATCGAGCGCCTCCGGGGCCGAAACGCCTCCCAACACCGTCACCACGGGAGCCGACATCCAGTCGCGA
Source organism: Planctomycetota bacterium (assembly GCA_035574235.1). Lineage (NCBI taxonomy): Bacteria > Pseudomonadati > Planctomycetota > Planctomycetota bacterium. Next base: position 55,127 of record DATLZA010000021.1, read on the forward strand.
ACGAACATATCGTGCCTCCCCTACAAGAGCCCCTGGAATTCCCCGCCCTCCGGCCTGAACGTCGCCGCCTTCACGGCGGCCGGAAAACGCCGCTCCTCCTCGCGGACATGCCGGCGACAGCAGGCGATGAACGCGCGACAGGCGTGAACAAGCGGAAGAACCGAGACTTCCCCCTCGCGGCGCACCACCTCCAGAAGCGTCCGGATCGCCTCCGCATACGCTTCCGGAAGGGACAGACTCCGCCCCGCGGGCGAAACCGTTTCGCATGCCGTCCGACGATGGCGATCGAGGGCGATCTCGAGCGCCCCCATCGCCCATCGCAGCTCCCGGAGGTCCAGGGGCTGCAGGGCCGCTTCCAACCAATCCAAGAGAGCCCGAAGATCTTCGTGCTCGTTCCGCGGAAGGGCGGTCGCCGTGCCGTTCACAAAGGGAACAGAAGCAATCGGCCGGCCACGCGGCGTCCGGCAGCCTTCGCCTCCCGGGTCGCGGAAAAGATCGCCCGGTAGGCGTGAAATTCCGCGCCCCGGGGGACGCCCTCAGGACGTCGAGGGGGCCTCCCCCTTCACCAAGCCGAACTTCACCATCCGGTAGTGAATCTGGTCCCGCGTCATTCCGAGCAACTCGCCCGCCCGCGTCTGATTTCCACCGGTGCGCTCGAGAGCCTGGACCACCAGATCCCGCTCCAGATCGTCGAATCGAATCCCCTTGGGCGGCAGAACGAATGCCCGCCGGCCGGTCTCCGGTGAGGCGGCTCCCCGTCCGACGACGACGTCGTCTTCGCCGATGTCCGGGCCCGAACCCAGAAGAACCGCGCGCTCGACGACGTTGCGCAGCTCGCGCACGTTCCCCGGCCAGTCGTACGCCTCGAGCTTCCGCAACGCCTCCGGCGTCACGCGCAGGGTCCCGCGCCGGAAATCCGTCCCGAAGTGCCTCAGGAAGTGCTCGACGAGCGGCGCAATGTCCTCCCGCCGCTCCCGCAAGGGCGGAAGGTCCAGGGTAATCACGTTGAGGCGGTAGTACAGATCTTCCCGGAAACTTTTTTCCTCGATCGCCTTCTCCAGGTTGCGGTTCGTGGCGGCGATGACCCGCACATCGACCCGGATGTCCTGCGTCCCCCCGATGCGCCGAAAGGTCTTCTCTTCGAGGACGCGCAGAAGCTTGGCCTGAAGCGTGGCGGACATGTCTCCGATTTCGTCGAGAAAGACGGTGCCTCCGTCGGCCAGCTCGAAAAGCCCCTTCTTCTGGGCCTTGGCGTCCGTGAAGGCGCCTTTCTCGTGACCGAAAAGCTCGCTCTCCAGGAGCGTGTCCTGCAGAGCCGTGCAGGTGATGTTCATGAAGGGTCGGTCCGCCCGCGAGGATTCGTAATGAATCGCCTTGGCGACGACGTCCTTGCCCGTGCCGCTTTCTCCGCGGACGAGAACCGTCGTCGCCTGGCTGGCCGCCACCTTGCGGACGAGCGCCGCGATCTCCTGCATGGCCTTCGATCGCCCCACAAGGGTGTGCGCGCCGAATTGAGCCTTGCGCTCGCGCGCCTGTTCGGCGACCATCCGCCGCAGCGTCGACGCCTCCAGCGCGCGCTTCACCGTCAAGGCCAGCTCGTCCATGTTGAACGGCTTGGCGATGTAATCGTACGCGCCGAGTTTCATGGCGGCCACCGCGGTCTCCACCGTCGAATAGGCGGTGATGAGAACGACCGGAAGATCGGGACGCTCCGCCTGAAGGTTCCGCAGGATCGTCAGACCGTCCGTATCGGGAAGCTTCAGATCCAGAAGCACCAGGTCCGGCGGCTGGCGCTCCAGCGCGGCGGCCGCCGACCGGCCGTCTTCGGCTTCCGCGACGGCGTGTCCCTCGCGCGTCAGGCGCTCGCGAAGCGACCAGCGGATGAGTTTCTCGTCGTCGATCACCAGAATGTGGCTCATCGGGGAATCTCCACGGTCACCTTCGTGCCCCTCCCGGGAACGCTCTCCAAATCGATCGTCCCCCCGTGCGCCTCCACGATCTTCCGGCTGATCGCCAGCCCCAATCCCGTTCCGCGCGTCTTGGTCGTGAAGAACGGCCGGAAGACGTCGCGCACATGCGCCGGATCGACGCCGCTTCCGGAATCCTGAACCTCCACTCGGAGCCAATCCCGCTCCGGCCGGACGCGCACCTGAAGCTCGCCCCCGTCCGGCATCGCCTCGACGGCGTTCTGGAAGAGGTTGATCCACACCTGTTCCAGAAGCCGCGCGTCGGCCGACACGCGCACCCCCTCCGCCCCCTCGACGGAAAACCGGATTCCTTGGGCGGCCCCCCGCGGCTCCGCCGCCGCCCAGGCGCGCGCCAGCGAGCCTTCGAGATCGATCTCCTGCCGCAGCGGAACGGCCGGCCGGGCGAAGACCAGAAGATCCCGGACGATGCGGTCCAGCCGGCCGATCTGCTCCAGAATCTCCCCCACGATGTCCCGGCGCGGATCGTCCGCCGGCATCGTGTCCCGGAGCACCTGGACGGCCCCGCTGACTCCCGCCAGGGGATTTTTGATCTCGTGCGCCACCGTGGCCGCCAGCTCCCCCACCGCGGCCAGACTCTGGGCCCGGATCAGCTCCTCCTGCAACCGCTTCATCTCCGTCACATCCCGCAAAATCGACGACCGCCCGAGCACCCGCCCCTTCTTGTCCCGAAGAAGCGTCGAGGTCCCGCTGACCCGCACCCGCCGCCCGTCTTTGGCCACCCGCTCGACCGCTTCCACCTGAAGATAGCCCCGCTCCTCCAGAATCTTCAGCAGACGGCTTTCCTCGGCGCTGTGGCGCGTCTCCGGAGGGAAAAGAATGCCGTGATCCTTCCCCACGATCTCGTCCGGGGCGTACCCGAAGATCCGCCGCGCCCCCTCGTTCCACGTCCGAATCCGGTTCTGAGCGTCGATGACGACGATGGCCTCCGCGGAATTCTGGAGAATGCTTTCGAGGTATTCGCTCTTCTCCCGCAGTTCGTCCATCAGACGGGTCCGCTCGATGGCGATGGCCATGTGGCCCACGATCGCCCGCAGGACGTCCTCGTGCCGCGAGGTGTAGACCCCCGCCCGCCGGCTCGAAAAAAACATGACCCCGACCGGCTTCCCCTGGAGCCGAAGCGGCAGCGTGAGGCTCGCCCGCATCCCCTCGCGCACGATCAGCCGCGTCGATTCGCTCTCCGGCTTGCGCGCCAGATATTCTTCGAGATCATTGATGATCCGCGACCGCCCCTCGCGCAAAAGGGGCTCCAGACTCGAGCCCGACACGGAGCCCGAATAACCTTTTCCAAGCACCATCTCTCCGTCCGACCGCGCGGCGACGATGGTCAACTTCCGGCAGGCCGAATCCGTGAGGGCCACCGCAATCCGGTTGTACGGAACCAGATCCCGCAGGCGGTCGTAGATCAGTTCGAACACTTCCTCGAAAGACCGGCCGAGATTCAGACTCTCGACCAGCTCGTTCAGAAGATCGACCCGAAAATCCCGAGACGTCGGGGAGTCCCCCGCGCTGCGATCCTCCACGCGACCTCCTGATCCGCAAAAACCGTACCTCCTGCGGATTTTCGCAGAAAGAGCGGGATTTCACAAAGCGGTGCGGAAAATTCCGCACCCGGTCGGGATTCTCCGCGTTTCCCCTTCTGGCCCGCCGTTTGCATCTTCCCCTTCACCATGAGAGAATCCGGCCGATTCGGGAGATGATGCAGGCTCCGCCGGCCGGACGTGGCGAGAATCCCTTGGAGGCTTGAAGCCGGTGACCGCCGACTTCTCCGGACATCCCGATTCGATCGACGACGTCCTGGGACACGACCATCAAAGGTTGGACGAAGCGCTCCGGACGTTTTCGGAGGCGCTTCAGACGAGGCCCGAGGCAGCCCGTGAACTTCTCGAGCGCCTGGACGGACGGCTCCTCTTCCACATGCAATGGGAAGAAGCACGCCTCTTCCCGGCCGTGCGGGCGCGCGCGACGGCGGCGCAGAGGCGAAGCCTGGAGTCTCTGGAAATCGATCACGAACGCCTTCGGGAAACCCTCGAGGACATGAAGGCCGCGCTGAACCGAGGAGAGGTCCCGGCCGCTCGGCGGCGGCTCGAGGATCTTCTCATCTTTCTCCAGGGACACAACTACGACGAAGAACACGGCGTCTACGTGGACGCCGACCGGCTCCTCTCCCCCCGGGAACGACGGGAGCTCCTGGCCGCTTTCCGCCGGGAACGCGCCGAAAGCGATTCTTCCCCATGAAGCCGACGTATGTCGCGGCGGTCGCAGGATTCGCCGGTCTCCTCGTCCTCTCCTTGACGCGGCCCGACGCCGGTCCGCCGCGTCTTCCGCCGGCGTCCTCCCGGCCCCGCTGGAGCGCGGTCCCCGTGGAACCGCCGCCGGCGCCGCCGGCGGAGCTCCTTCCCCAGGGCGAGCGGCTGTATCGCTGGTACTGCATCCCCTGCCATGGACCGGAGGGCCGCGGGGACGGCCCGACGGGAGAACGCCTTGTCGTCCGGCCGCGCGACCTCACGCAGGGGATCTACAAGCTCAAGACGTCCGCTCCGGGAGAGATGCCCTTCGACGAGGATCTTTATCGGACCATCACGGCCGGAATTCCGCCCTCCGGCATGCCCCCGTTCACGGATTTCGATGCCCGCGACCGCTGGTCCCTGGTGGCCTACGTCAAGTCGCTGGCGAGGGACTCTTCAGGGGCTTCTCTCTTCGAACGCTTCCCCGCCCGCACGAAGGGAATCGCCGAAACGCCGCGTGCCTCGGGAAATCCCCAGCGCGGCCACCGGTTGTATGAAGGCCTTGCGGGATGCGCCTCCTGCCATGGCGAAAAGGGGCGGGGAGACGGTCCGGCGGCTCCGTTCCTTCGGGACTCCGCCGGGCGGCCCGTCCGCGTGCCGGACTTCGCCCTGGGATTCGCGCTCTTCCTGGGCGGATCCGCTCCCGAGGACGTCTTCCGCGTTCTCACCCTGGGTTTCGAAGGATCGCCCATGCCTTCCTTCGCCGGGCTGTCCGAACAGGACCGCTGGGACCTCGCCCATTTCGTCACGTCGCTTTACGTCCCTCTGGAAGAGGACGAACGGGCCTTCCTGCGACGGTACGCCGAAGGGCGCTGAACCGGTTTCGCCCGCGCGAAGCCCCGCGGACGGGGAAAGGGCGGACCCGTTCCGCCCTTCCCCGTCCCGCTTCCGTCTTACGGCCTGGACCCCTTCGCACACTCGGGGCACTCCGGTGGATTCTTCCGGCAGTCCACGGACTTCCCCTCCACCACGCAGTAGATCTTCGGAGGATTGGCCTTCCGGTCCGGCACGCCGAACCGGCACTGCTCGCAGGGCAACCCCGCCCGCGCCGCACTCGCACAGCCGGCCAGGAGAGCCAGAAGCCCCACGCCCACGATTCCGCGAATTCCTTTCATGTCCTTTCCTTCCACAAAGTTCACCGTCGTCGAACGCCTTCCAGGGAGCAAATGACATTCCAGGGCGCTTGGACGCGGGGTTCCTCCGGCCCGTGGCCCCCGTCGGCGGCAATTTCAACGTCGCCGCGGACTTTTCCGCGCCGCCTCCGAACACAACTGCCCCCGCGCGGCCCGCCTTCCCCGGCATGAAAGTTGCGGACGGGGACAGCATGACCCTGGATCCTTCGATGACCGCCGCCGAAATCGCCCGGCGGTATCCGAGCGCCCTGAAGGTGTTCGCGCGCCACCGGATCGATCTCTGCTGCGGCGGACGAAAGTCTCTGGCGGAAATCGCCCGACTTCACGGCATCGACCTCAAGGCTCTGATCGAAGAACTCCTGTCGGCGATTCAGGAGGCGGCGTGATTTCCAAGGACTCGAAGGTGCCCGACGTGCTGGCGCACTTTCCGGGAACCCGGCGCGTATTCGACGCCTACGGGCTCCACGGGTGCGGCGGCCCGCAGGGACCGCAGGAAACGGTCGAATTCTTCGCCCGCGTCCACGGCGTGCCCCTCGAACGCCTCCTGGCGGATCTCCGGGCCGCGCGGGAAGCGCCCGCGGCGCCCTATGTGGAGGACCTGGGAGATATCCTTCACCGCAGGTTCTTCCGGGCGGGAATCGTCGTGCTCCTGACCGCCGGAGTGTCGCTCGGAACCCTCATGCTGGCCGTGCACGCGCTCCGGCACACTTTTACCGCGCTGGATCTTTTCGGGTATGTCCAAGCCCACGCCAATGCGCAAATCCACGGGTGGGTGGGACTCTTCGTCATGGGCTTTGCGGTCCAGGGTCTTCCCCGCTTCAAGTACGTCCATCTGTGGAAACCCGCCCTGGCGAACGGCTCGTTCGTGCTTATGCTGGCGGGACTCGCGCTGCGAACCGTGGCCGGTCTTCCCACGCCGGGAGCGTTCGTTTTGGGGATCGCGGGCGGAACGCTCCAGGCTCTGTCCGTGCTTCTTTTCGTCGTCGTCCTGGGCAAGACCCTGTACCGCCGCCCGACGGTCGAAACGTGGGACAAGTACGTCGTCACGGGCCTGGGGTGCTTCCTGGCGGCCGCCGCCCTGGAGCCGATCCTGTACGCCTTCGTGTTCTCCGCGGCGGCTCCGGACATCTTGGTCGGACGCGTCGCGGATGTCCTGAAGCCCTTCCGGGACCTGCAACTCCTGGGCTTCGCCGGATTCCTGATCCTGGGCGTCAGCCAGCGGATTCTGCCGAAAGCGTTCGGGTTCCGTGAAATCGGCGCTCCCGCCTCGAACGCCGCCTTCGCCCTTCTTCTCGGCGGCCTGCTCCTGGACGTCGTCGCCTGGGGCGCCTTCCGGTCTACGCACCGGACCTTCTGGGCGATCGGTTCCTGGATCGGCACGGGCCTCTACGCCGCCGGAGCGCTGCACGTGGCCGCCCGGCTGCGGGCCTGGACCGGCGGGAGCTCGGACGATCGTTCCACGAAGTTCATCCGAGCGTCGTACGTCTGGTTGGCCGTGGCCTGCCTCATGGCCGTCGCCGAGCCGCTTTATGCCCGGGCGCTCGACCTGCGCTTCTCCCACGCCTACCACGGAGCCGTGCGGCACGCTTTCACGGTCGGTTTCATCTCGCTCATGATCGTCGGCGTCAGCTCGAAGGTCGTCCCCATCCTTCAGGGCGTGGACCCCAAGACCCTCCCCGCGCTGACGGTGTCGTTTCTCCTGATCAACGCGGGAAACGCCCTGAGAGTCCTCTCTCAGGTCCTGACGGAAGTGGCCCCTGGACCCGCCTTTCCCGCGATGGGCGCCGGCGGCATGCTCGCGGGCTTCGGCCTGGCGCTTTGGGGGATCCATCTTTGGAAACTCCTGGGCGTGCGTCCGGAGCCGTCGGCGCCTCCGAAAAACGTCGTGGGTCCCGAGACGAAGGTCGCCGACCTGGCGGAGGCCTGTCCCGCCACGCTGGACGTCTTCGATCGGTTCGGTTTCAGGGAGCTGCGGAATCCCTTTCTGCGCCGCACGATCGCGCGACGCGTCACGGTGCGGACCGCCTGCGCGCTCAAGAACGTGGACGAAGAGCGCCTGCTCCGCGCCCTTCGAGAGGCGGCCGAAAAAGGCGCCTGAACGCTCCTCCGCCCCGGCGGCTCCGGAACCCCCGACATCCTTTCCGCCCGGCCCCCATATCTCTCCGGATGAGAATCCCCTTCGCCCTGACCGCCGCCCTCGCGGCGGCGGCCGGCTGGCTGCCTCC
>DATLZA010000022.1 GCA_035574235.1 Planctomycetota bacterium
GAGCGCTCTGGGCGGCGCTGGCGGCCTTCGCGCGGCCCGAGCCGGGGGCGGGCCAGGCGCTGCTTCTGGCGGCGCACCTTTGGGCCTGCGGAGCGGCGCTGGGCACGTCGCTCGTGGCGATGAGCACGGGGCACTGGTATCTCGCCAACGCGCGGCTGTCGTTCGACATCCTGGTGCGCCTGTGCGCGATGTTCCTCGGGGCGCTCGGCGCGCGCGCGGCGGTGACGGCGGCGTACCTGGTGGGCCGGTGGACCTCCTACCGGGCGCTCGAGGGGTTCGACCAGCTCGTCTTGGGCGTCCGCGTGGGGGCGGGGATACTTCTGGCGGGAGTGCTCGGGCTCATGGCGCTTTCGTGCGCGCGGCGGCGGTCCAACCAGTCGGCCACGGGGATTCTCTATGTCGCGGTCGTGTTCGTCCTGATCGGAGAAACGATTTCCATGTACTTGACGCTCGGGAAGGGGCGGCCGATCTAATGGAAGTCGTTGCGTACTGCCCCCGGTGCCTGGCGGCCGCGCGGTTCGATTCCGCGTCGGCCCCGGCGGAGGTGGCCTGCCCGCGGTGCGGGGAGCGCCGCGCGGTGCGGATCACCCGGGACGTCGCGGAGCGCAACGTGGTGGACCGCTGCGTCCTGTGCGGCTGCGGGCATCTGTACGTCGAGAAGGATTTCAACGGATATCTCGGCTTCGGGATCGTGGCCGCGGCGGTGATCGGGTCCGCGGTGGCCTGGGCTTATCACGTAGGGGTGGCGATCGGGATCCTCGGGGCGGCCGCGCTGGCGGATTTCGTGGTATGGCGCCGGGCGCGGGATCGGACGGTCTGTTATCGGTGCGTAGCGACCTATCGGGGGGCGGCGCCGAATCCGGCGCACGGTCCGTACGACCTGGGGGTGGCCGGGCGGTTTGCGGACGATTACGATGAGCAGCGCGCGCGCCATCAAGGATAAGGCCCGCGAGCTGGGCTTCGAGAAGGCGGGGATCGCCCGGGTGGGGACGGCTCCGCACGCGGAGTTCCTGCGCGAATGGCTGGGGCGCGGATTCCACGGCGGGATGGAGTACATGGCGCGCGATCCCGAGCGCCGGGCCGATCCGGCGCGCCTGCTGCCCGGGGCGCGGTCCGTCATCTGCGTGGCCAAGAATTACTTCGTCGCGGAGCCCGCCTGCCGCGATCCGCGGGCGGGGCGCGTTTCCCGCTACGCCTGGGGCGAGGACTACCACGAGGTGCTGCACGCAAAGCTCCGGGAGCTGGCGCGCTTCGTGGAGGGCCTGGGGGGGAGGGCCAAGGCGTGCGTGGACACGGCGGCGATTCTCGAAAAGCCCTGGGCGCAGGCGGCGGGGCTCGGCTGGGAGGGGAAGCATTCGAACCTCATCGCGCGAGACCTCGGATCGTGGTTCTTCCTGGGGGAGGTGGTGACGGATCTCGAGCTGGAGCCCGATCCGCCGCACCGGAAGGACTACTGCGGGACGTGCACGCGGTGCATCGATCTCTGTCCCACACGGGCGATCGTGGCCCCGTACGTGGTGGACGCGCGCCGCTGCATTTCCTACCTGACGATCGAGCATCGGGGGCCGATCCCGCGGGAGCTGCGACCGTTGCTCGGGAATCTCATCTTCGGGTGCGACATTTGCCAGGACGTCTGCCCGTGGAACAAGTTTGCGCGGCCGGCTCCGGAGAAGGAGTTTCTGCCGCGGGAGGGGCTGCGGGCGCCGGCGCTCACGGAACTCCTCGGGATGACGCGGGAGGAGTTCGCGCGCCGGTTCCGGCGGAGCCCCGTCAAGCGGGCGCGCTACGCGGGCTTCCTCCGGAACGTGGCGGTGGCGCTGGGGAATTCCGGGGACCGGGAGGCGGTGCCGGCCCTGGAGCGGGCGCTCGCGCACGAGGAGCCGCTCGTGCGCGCGCATGCGGCCTGGGCGCTCGGGCGGCTGGGGGCGCGCGAGGCGCTTCAAAGGCGCCGGCCGGCGGAGAGCGACCCAGCGGTTCTGGAGGAGATCGGCGCGGCGCTGGGGGAGCTTTCGCCGGCGGGTTCCTAGCTCCCTTCGGCCGCGCGGCGCGGGCGGCGCTTGCCGCCGTGGGACAGCGGTCCGATCTCGGTGATGAGCCCGATGCTGATGAACCGGACCTCGCCGCGGCGGTCCATGCTCACGATCGTCGTGCGGCCCACCATGAACCGTTCGACCTCCGTGAAGCGATAGCGGCGGCCGTCTACGAGGCGCACCTCGAAGGGCACGAAGGGGCGCCGCGAGGCGAACTTGTCGATGTCCGCTTTGCGCATCACAGCACTATATCTCCTAGACTTTGTTACGGACAAAGCAAATGGCGTGCCGCATCGCAAACTCTCCGGGGGGCTTGGTGGGAAGGTGCCTCTCGGACTCTGTCGTGTAACGCGTCATGTTACGAAGTGTGATATCGGGAAGTGTGAAGGTACCGTGGGGGACGCAGTCCCCCGCGGCGCAAGCCCGAGACGCTCAGGCTATCCGCCAGCTTTCGAAGGGATAAGCCAAAAGGTATACCTGGGAGAATCCATATGAAGGGAGTAGAGTGGTCATCGGCGTGTGGCGGTACCTTCCAGAATCCCACATGTAATCCGCGACGATCAGGAGCATTGTCTCTTGGACGCGCTTGCGATATTGCGGGAGCTTTTCTGCCTTCTTAGAAATCAGGCGCAGGAGGGTGTTCTCGTCGGTGGACCAGGCCATTCCGACGGAATTGTCCGTGCATTGCCAAATGCGATACTCTCCCATTCCATCTCGAAGACCAAGGAGGTGGAAATTCGCAGCGGCGCGCCTTGTTTTGACTTCCAGTGTGGCGAAGCGCTCCTCCAAAGATGGCCTGTGGCGGATCAGGCGTCTTGCGATGTGCGGGATTAACTTGGGATCGAGCGGCCAGTTACGCAGGTTCGCCGTTAGGGAGAGCGGCTTTCCTCCCATGGCATAATATGTGGAGGCCAGTGTGCGCAGATACTCGCCCCTTTTCTCCTCCCGTTGCTTTCGAGGCGATCCGCTGCCGTGGTCATCCTTGAACAATCGTGTGACCTCGAGTCCGAATGTTTCATAAGGGGTGAGCGCCAGGTAATCGGGGGACTCGCTGGGTTGCAAGCCGAAGTTCCATCCGACTTGTTCGAGAAAGCAGAACACATAAGCGTTCTCACATAACTTTCGTCGGTGGTCATGCATAAACGTCGGCCGGTATCCGAATCTCGCATCAATCATAGCGTTGGAGGCGCCGGGACAAGACGGTGCGTTCGGACAACGGATGCGGTGGGGCTCCCGATCGACTGCCTTTCACGGCCCGCGTTACCGCCTTGAAGGTGGGCGAGCGGAACGGGGGTGCAGGTCAGGCGCCGGGTTTGCGTCCGATGTAGACGGAGCGGTCTCCCTCTTCGACGTCGAGGACGGGCTCGAGAGGGGCGAAGAGGCGCCGCAGTTCCCCGGGCCGGACGCAATACTCCGGCCGGATTCCCCGCACGGGTTGCTCGGCGAAAAGCGTTCCTCCCGGCGCCAGCAGCCGCACGAGCTCCGGGGCGATCGAGCGCTCAAGGAAGCGGGTGACCACGATCGTCTCGAAGGGCCCGCGGAAGGGAAGCCGGAGGGCGTCCGCCTGGACGACGTGGAGATCGGCGCGCAGTCCCCGCGCCCGCGTCCGGGCGCGCGCCACGGCTTCGTCGGAGAGATCCGCCAGAACCACCCGCCAGCCCGCCAGGGCCAGAAGGCACGCGTTCTCTCCCGGGCCGCCCGCCAGATCGAGCGCCCGGCCCGGCACGAGCCGGCTGCGGTACATGAGGAGTGCGATCGACGGCAGCTCCGGGGCGCCCCCCCGGCGGTACTTCTCGTTCCAGCGCTCACGGTCGGGGTTCATCGGCGGATCGCCAGCTGGATCAGCTCGGCGCCTCCTACATAACGGGACCGGACGTGCTCGAACCCATGCTCCGCCAGGAGCCGGCGCATCGAGGCGAGCGTGTAGTGGGATACGTGCTCGTGCGCGTACGCTTCCGGCCGGAGCGCGTCGTAGAAACGCTCCAGCACCCCCCAGAAGATCCTCCCGTAGTCGGGCGTCCCGATGATGAGGCGTCCCCCCGGCCGCAGGACGCGCCGGATCTCGGCCAGCGGGGAGGGCGTCATCGGAATGTGCTCGATGACCTGCGAGAAAACGACTTCGTCGAAGGAGGCGTCCGGGAAGGGCAGAGCGAAGACGCTTCCCCGGACGACGCGGCAGCCCCGGCGCCTCATGAAGCGGAGCTTGGGGAGCGAGACGTCCAGGCCGACCGCCCCGTCCAGATCCTCCAGGATCCGGCTGGAACCGCAGCCCACGTCGAGGGTGCGGCCCGGACGGTGCCATTCCAGGATGATCGCGCGTCGGCGGCGCTGCCACCAGCGCTGGAGGAAGATCGCGCTGTCGTAGGCCCGGTGATCGTAATCGCACCAGTCGCACCCGTTGCGGAGCTGCCAGAGCCGGTAGAGGGTCGCCAGAAGCTCCATCCCGAAGCGGATCACGCGCGCCTTGGAGACGCCGGCGCCGCGCGCCCGATAGACGAAAGGCACCTCCACCACCGAGTAGCCGAGCCCCACCAGGCGGATCAGGATTTCCTCGAGCGCGTCGAAGTTCTTCCGGGTGATCTCGATCTCCTCGAGGGCGCTCCGGCGGTAGAGGCGGAAGCCGCTGGAGAGGTCCATGAGCGGGATGCTCAGGACGCGCCGGAACGTGGCGTTGAGGATCCGGCTCAGGACCGACCGCAGGCCGCTCACGTCCGAGGAGCCCCCGGGAACGTACCTCGAGGCGACCACGACCGCGCCGCGATCGCGGGCGGCGTAGAGATCGCGAATGAAGTACGGATCGTGCGAGTAATCGGCGTCCATCGTCACGACGTAGCGTCCCCGGGCCAAGCGGAAGGCCTCCTTGAGGGCGGACCCGTAGCCGCGCTCCCTCTGGAAGTGCACCCGTGCGCCGTGCAGCGCCGCCCGGGCGGCCGTGTCGTCGGTGGATCCGCCGTCCACGACCAGGATCTCGTAGGAGCCGATCGACCGGGCCACCTCGTGGAGGCGGGGCAGGAGCAGCGAGAGATTGTCGGCCTCGTTGAGAGCCGGAAGGACGATCGTGAGCTCCGTCACGGACGGGGTACTATAACACACGGCCCCGCGTCTGGAAACGACCCCCGGCGGGTGTTAGGATGAAGCCGCATGTTGAGGGACGGCTACGGGAGGACGGTCACGAACCTGCGGATCTCCGTGACGGACCGGTGCAACCTCCGTTGCGTGTACTGCATGCCGGCCGAACCGGAGTGGCTGCCGCGCCCCGAAATCCTGACCTTCGAAGAGATCGAGCGGATCGTGCGTCTGGCGGTCTCCCTGGGAATTTCGGAGTTCCGCCTGACGGGCGGCGAACCCACCGCGCGCCAGGGAATCGTGGATCTCGTCCGGCGGCTCGCGGCGGTGCCGGGGGTGCGCGATCTGGCGATGACGACGAACGGGATCCTGCTCGGAACGCTGGCGGGGCCGCTGAGGGAAGCGGGCCTGCACCGGCTGAACGTGAGCCTGGACACCCTCAAGGGCGAAAAGTTCGTTCACCTGGCCCGGCGGGAAGGCTTCCGGCGCGTCTGGGAGGGGCTTCTCGAGGCGGACCGGGTCGGGTTCCGGCCCCTCAAGGTCAACATGGTCGTCCTCCGGGGGGTCAACGACGACGAGATTCTCGACTTCGCCGCGCTGGCGCGGACGCGCCCGTGGCAGATCCGCTTCATCGAATTCATGCCTCTGGACGGCGACGGCGCCTGGACGCGGGAGCAGGTCGTTCCGGCGGCCGAGATCCTGCGGCGCATTCACGAACGCTGGCCGCTCGACCTGGAGCCCCAGGGCCCCGCCTCGGATCCCGCCCGCATTTTCCGGTTCCGGGACGGGGCGGGAGACGTGGGGGTCATCGCCAGCGTCACGGAGCCTTTCTGCTTCGCCTGCGACCGGATCCGCGTGACGCCGGACGGAAAGCTTCGGACGTGCCTTTTTTCGACGTGGGAGACGGACCTCAAGGGTCCCCTCCGCGCGGGCGCGTCGGACGAGGAGCTTGCGCGTCTGGTCCGCGACGCGGTGGCGCGCAAGGAGGCGGGCCATGGGATCAACGATCCGTCCTTCGTCCGTCCCCGCCGGGCCATGTATTCCATCGGAGGCTGATATGGCGGAGAAGACTCAGGCCAAGGTTCTCATCTTCGGCAAGGACACCTGACCGTACACGACGGCGGCGCGTCAGGAATACGCCCGGAAGGGGGTCCCCTTCGAATACCTGAATGTGAAGGAAAACGCGGCGGCGATGGACGAGATGCTCAAGTGGTCCAAAGGCCGCCGCAACGTTCCCGTCATCGTGGAGGGCGGAAAGGTCACGATCGGTTTCGGCGGGACCTGAGGGGTCTAGATCCGGACGGGGCCGGCCGGGCGCCGGCCCCCCGATTCCTCAGGCGGCCGGTCACGACTTGCGGCGGCGCTGGGTGAGAAGCTGCTTTTTCAGCGTCCACTTCTCGTCCGGCTCCGCTTTCCAGACCTTGATCGAGTCGTACTCCGCCCACTGTCCGCCGCTCAGAAGCTCCAGGCGGCTCTTGGGGACGTCGAGGCCCTCGGCCTCTCCGAAGAAAACCTGCCGGCCGTCCACTTGGGCGACCATTTCGCGGCCGCGCACTTCCCAGAGCGCCGTGTACCAGCGGCCGGGGTCGAATTTCATTTTCAAAGAATCGACGGGCACGCCCTTCGTGGTCGGCCCGATGCCGGACATCTTCAGGAGCCGGCCTTCCTCCGGCCGGAAAATGAGGCGCGCCACGTGTTCCTTGTCGTCCAGGGCCACGCCCAGCCACCGGGCGCCGTCGAAGCGGAAGGAGAACTGAATGAGAAGATCGGACTCCGCGATCTTCCGGGAGAGCGCCGGATGGTGGCCGTCGGAGGCGACCTCGGCGACCTTCAGGCGGCCGTTCTCGACGGCATACGTGCCTTTGAAACGCTTCCAGTCGGGAGCGTAGGCCCCGCCGTCGAAGGTTTCCTCGAAGAGGAGGGCGCCTCGGCGGCACATGAGGGGTTCGAGGTCCGGATTCCGGGGGCGAGCCTCCTGAGCGCCCGTTCGCGCGGGAACGGTCGAGAGAAGGGCCGCGGCGAAGAAGAGAACGACGCGCATCGAATCCCGCTCCTTTCGGACGCCGCCGGGGGGCGTCCCTGCTTTTTACGCCCGGGGGGAGGGGCGGGTTTCAGAGCGCGCGGCGTAGGCGGGGTGAGGGGAGACGAAGACGAGCAGGGTGAGCTTGGCGGGGCTGTCGTTTTTCACGGAGTGCTCGATGCCGGCCGGGACGTAGACGACGTTCTTCTCGCCGACCTCGCGGACTTCGCCCCCCACCCGGAAGGTCCCGCATCCCTCCACGACATAGTAGATCTTGTCGCAGGCGGGGTGCGTGTGGGGCTTCTGTTCCTGGCCGGGCTCCACGCCGTAGACGTCGCAGGCCAGGCGTTCGCTTTCGTAGAGGGCGATCTTGGCGAGCTTCTCGGCGGAGAACTTCCGGGCGTCGATGACGCTCTTGACGTCCATGGGCGGATCCCCGGGAACCGATCAGAGACCGAGCGAAAGCCGCGCCCCCAGCGCGTTCGGCAGGCGCTTGATCCGTTTGATCTTGCGCGCCGTCTTGCGGTAGTTGTACCGCACGCGCCGGAACGCGACGAATTTTCCGTCGAAGACGACGTAGCAGGCCCGCGTGTCGCCGTCCCGCGGCTGGCCCACGGAGCCCACGTTGACGAAGAACTTGCCGCGCGTCACGGGAAAGGCCCCTTCGATGCGGGAGGCGGGCAGGAACGGGCGGTCCGGAAAGAAGATGCCGGGAAGGTGCGTGTGCCCGCCGAAGGCGACGCGCTTGATCTTGGAGAAGATGAGCTTCATGAAGTCGGGGTTGTAGCACGCCTCGGGCATCACGTATTCGCGGGTGGGGTCCAGCGGCGAGGCGTGGACGTAGAGGACGTCCCCGTGCTGGGCGTATCGGGGCATCGACTCGAGGTATTCCCAGAAGCGCTCGTTTTCCTCCCGGGGGTACCGGGGCGAGCGGAGCTGGTCCTTCGTCCACCAGGCCGACGCCTCGGCCTTCCAGTTGAAGCCCACCGGCTGGTAGAGAATGCCTTCCTCGTGGTTGCCCATGAGCGTGAAGGCGAACCGTTGGAGCGCGATCCGGAGGACCTGGCGCGGGTTGGGTCCGTAGCCGATGAGGTCCCCAAGGCAGACGATCTCGTCGCAGCCCTGCTCCTCGACGTCCTCGAGGACGGCCTGGAGGGCCTCGAGGTTCGAATGGACGTCGGAAAGGATCGCGGTGCGTTTCATGGCGCGCGCCGGCGGCCGAGTTCCTCCAGGACGTTGAGTTCCACGAGGACCATCTTCCGGCCGCACGCTTCGGAAATCTTCTGGACGAGGAAGCGCTTGAGGGCGAGGAAGGAGGGCGCGGGCGTGCCGACGCGGCCGCCGAAGAATCGCACGAGCACCCGGTCTCCGGTCACGTCCACCAGCTGCATCTCCAGGTCGTTGGGCGCGAACAGCGGGCGCGCGTCGCGCTCGATCACCTCGAGGATGCGCGCCCGCTTCTGGGCGGCCGTGAGGCCCGACGCGTCCGGCACGTCCCGCGGGGGAGGCGCTCCCCAGATTTCGGAGAGGATCGCCTGAATGTCGTCCCAGCAGGAACTGCATCCCCCCCCGGCTTTCGTGACGGCGGTCACTTCTTCCACCTGCCGGAGCCCGTGCGTCACGACGGCCTCCCGGATGGCCGCCTCCGTGACGAGATAACACCGGCAGACGAGGGAATCTTCACACGGGGCGCCCATCGACGAAATAACTCTATCACGGGGGGCGGGGGTTTGCAAGGCGGCCTCCGGCGGGGCTATAATCCGCCCCATGCCGCGCGTGAGCGTGATCCTCTCCATTTTCGACCAGCCGAACGCGTTCCGGTTTTCCCTGATCGGCTACCGGCGCCAGACCTTTCCGGATTTCGAGCTTGTGGTGGCCGACGACGGCTCCGACGAGGAAACCCGCGCCCTCGTCGACGAGTTCCGGCGCTCCAGCCCTTTTCCGATCAAGCATGTGTGGCAGGAGAACCGGGGCTATCGCCGGGCCCGGATCGCCAACCGGGCGGTTCTTGAATCGGAAGGCTCCATCCTCCTCTTGAGCGACGGCGACTGTATTCCCCATCGGGACTTCGTGCGGGCGCACGCCGAGGGGTGCCCGCCGGGGGGCTTCGCCGTCGGGGGCTACGTCCGCCTCTCCGCGGAGCAATCGCGCACGCTCACCCCCGAGAACGTCGCGGCGGGGGACTTCGAGAGGTTCTGTACCTGGCGCGATCTCTGGCGCTTCCGGCTGACCCATTGGAAGAACCTTTGGGGAATTCTGCGCGGCGATCCGCGCAAGCCCAAGGTCTACGGCTGCAATCTCTCCGTCGATCGCGGGGTTTACTACGCGGTCAACGGTTACGATGAGAACTTCGACGGCTTCGGCCGTGAAGACAGCGATCTGAGGAACCGGCTGCGGCGCCACGGAGCGCGGCCCGTCTCTCTCTGGGGCCGGGCCTGGGTCTACCACGTGGACGACGCGATCGACCCGAAGATCCGGGCGCGCCGCATTCCCCGGCGCGACGCCTCCGCCTATTACTACCGGCCGGACGTGCCGGTGCGCTGCGAGAACGGCCTGGTGAAGCCGTGACGCCCGTTTTCTATTACCATCGCGTGGGCCCCTTCCGGCCCGGGGCGCCCCGGAAGATGACCGTGACGCCTCCCAACTTCCGCTCGCAGATGCATTTCCTTCGGCGGCACGGGATCGAGGTCCTCACCCTCGATCAGGTCCTGGCCGGCCGGTCGGGGACCGCCCTGACGTTCGACGACGGCTTCCGGGATTGCCTCGAATACGCCCTGCCGGTCCTTCGGGCGCTGCGCTTTCCGGCCGCGTTCTTCATCGTGGCGGGACGGGTCGGAGGCACGGACACCTGGATGCGCTCCACGGCGTTTCCGGAGGAGCGGCTCCTGGACTGGGACGACCTCAAGCGCCTGCTCGACGCGGGAATGACGATCGGGTCGCACTCGATGACCCACACGCGGCTGACGTACGAGGAAGTGGCCGAATCCCGGCGGCTGCTCGAGGACCGGCTCGGGGTGCGCGTGGAGCATTTCGCCTATCCGCGCGGGGAGTACACGGAGGAATCCGTCGAATGGGTGCGCCGCGCGGGCTATGCCGCGGCGTGGGCCACGCGTTCCGGAAACGAGGCGCGCTTCACCCGCCGCCGCCTTCCGGTGAGCGCCGGGGCCACGATCGGCGACTTCGGCGCGCGCCTTCTGAAAGCCCGGCTGGGATATTACTGATTCCGCCGTTCGGCGAAGAGAAGACCCTTCCGGGGATGACGCTTCGACGGGCGCAGCTCCGTGCGGTGTCCCATCTCGTTCAGGTACCGCGCCAGCGCCTCTCCCGACCATCGAGGATCGGTTCCCCCCGCCGGATGGTATTCCAGGGCGACGCGGGCGATCCGGCGCCAGAGCTCGGGCGGCGCCTGGTAGAGAATCTCGTACTCGGCCCCCTCGCAGTCGAGCTTGAGAAGATCGCACCGCTCGAGGGAATGCTCCCGGAAGACGTCCTCCAGGGTGACGCATTCGACCGGAATCGCCCCACGGGAGGTTTGTCCTTCCGCCGGGAAGAGGGAGTGGGCTGAAGGGTTCTTGCCCAGATACAGGGTCGCCGTTCCCCGCCGGCCGGCCACCGCCGCCGGGTGGAGCCGCACGTGCGGGAAGCGCCCGATGTTTCGGCGCAGGAGCTCGAAGCTCTCCGGCGCGGGTTCGTAGCAGAGAACCCGCCGCGCCAGTCCGGCCACCCGCAAGGCAAACACGCCGATGTGCGCGCCGATGTCCACGACCGTGTCGAAAGAGCCCGGCGGCACGCCGTTCAGGCGGTATTCGTCGCGGGCGAAGATGCGGTGGAACGTGTGTCGATCCTGGTCCTGCATCCGGATCCGGAAAACGCCGCCGTCCCGAAGGGCGATGTCGTAGACGGGTCCCGCGGGAGGACGCTTGCGCAGGCGCAGGAACGCCCAGGGCCGAAGAAGGTGGCGCCGAAGGACGAACCAGTCGCCGAAATCGGACAGGCGCATCGGGCCGTCAGGCCCCGGACTTCTCGGCCGCCGCCGCGGACCCTTCGGCCTTGCCCGGGGCCGCCTTGTGCTCCTTCTTCTCCGGCGCCTTGAGGTTGAGGAGGGTATCGAAGTTGTCCAGGAGCTCCTGGTGGAAGTCGAGGGCTTCCTTCTCGCTGAAGAAGCGTTTGATGAGGGGCTGGACCAGAACGTACCGGGCCCCCTTCTCGTTGACCTCCTCCACGTTCGTCTCGTGCGTGGCGAACTCGGGAGGCACCTTGAAGTCGTAAAGCCGGAACGTGAGGATCTTGTAGTACTTCTCGTCGGCTCCCTGGACGAACGTATGGCGCAGCTGGCGGGCCCGCGCCACGAGGGGAAGTTCCTGGATGATCCGCATGGGCCCTATTCTACGGGAGGCCGGGGGGAAGACAAGTCTTTGCGTCCGGGAAGGAAACGCTCGAGAGCCTCCAGGTCCCGGTGGACCGGGCACCCCGGCAGACTCGCCCTCACGCCCACGCCGTAGACCTTCGTGAAGAGCCGGTTGTCGAAGATGACGACGACTCCCCGGTCCGTCCGCGTCCGGATCAGGCGTCCGAACCCCTGGCGCAGATCGAGGATCGCCTTGGGGAGCGAGTAGTTCCAGAAACTCTCGGGATCCCGCTCCTGGAGCGCTTCGGCGAGCGGATCCCCCGGGCTCATGAAGGGAATCTTGTCGATGACCAGGCACGAGAGCGCTTCCCCCGGGATATCCACGCCCTGCCAGAAACTCGAGGTCGCAAAAAGCGCCGTCCCTTCGTCCTTGCGGAATTCCTCCAGCAGCTTCGAGCGCGGACGGTCCCCCTGGCGGAGGATCCTCACGCCCGTTTCGGCCGCCGCTTCCGCGCACGCCTCGAGGTTGCGGTACGAGGTGAAAAGGCACATCGTCCGTCCCCCGAGGTGCCTCAGGATCCGGTTGATGTGGCCGGACATCTCGGAGGCGAACTCCGGATCGTTCGGGGAGGAGCGCATTCGGGGCACGATGAGGACGGCCTGGCGCTCGAAATCGAAGGGGGAGGGGACCCGCAGCTCTTCCGCGTCGGCCGCGCCCGTCTCCCGGCGGAGAAAATCGAACTCGCCGTCGGCGGTCAGCGTCGCCGAACAGAGAACCGTGGCCGGAAACGACCGGAAAAGCTCCTCTTCGAGGATGGGGCGCACATCCACCGCGCGGGATTGGAGGCGCGACGTCTCGGCGTCCTTCTCGATCCAATAGACGGCGTTCGGGTCCTCCAATTCGAGGAAATAGCGGAGCGTCCCGCGGTAGGCGGCCGCCGCGGAGGCGAACTTGGAAAGCTTGTCCCGCGCCTCGTCCGTCTCCGCGCGTTCGCCGAGACGCTGGAGAAGGTCGTGGAAGTCGGCGACGGCGGCGTCGAGCTCGGAGGCGTCGATCCACCCGGGACGGCGGAGCCGGCGTCCTTCGACCTCCCGGGCGCGCCGGAAAAAGGCCTCGGAGGCCCGCCGGAGCCGATCCGCCTCCGCGCCCCGCCGGATGAACCGCGCGGCGTGGACGAGGGGGCGGATCGAGTGGGGGGTCAGCCGGCGCCCGAAGAAGTCGCGCGCGATGTCGGCCAGCTCGTGGGCTTCGTCGCAGAGGACGGCCGAGAGAGGAGGCAGCAGCGCATCCCCGGCGCCCCGGCGGCGGAGCTCCAGGTGCGCGAGGAAAAGATGGTAGTTGGTCACGATCACCTGGGCTCCGCGGAGGCGGCGCCGCGCGTCCAGGGCGAAGCACTCGTCCGCGAACCGGCAATCCTCGGCGTTGCAGAGCTCGGACACGGCCTGGACGCGGCCCCAGACGTCGCCGTCGGGCTCGAAGTCCAGGTCCGAGACGTCGCCCGTCGAGGTGCGCTCCCTCCATGCCGCGATGCGGCGCCAATGGTCGAACCGTTCACGATCGAAGGCGATGTGGGGGAGAAGCCCCCGGGTTTCCTCGAAGCGGTCCAGGCAGAGGTAATTGTTGAGGCCCTTGATGAGGGCCGCGGTGAATGTGCGGGGGAAGAGGCGCGCCAGGACCGGCAGGTCCTTGCGGAAGATCTGCTCCTGGAGGGCGATGTTGGACGTGCAGACGACGACGCGTCCGTCGTGCTCGAGGACATGGGCGACGGCCGGAACGAGATAGGCGAAGGTCTTCCCGATCCCGCACGGAGCTTCGACGAGGAGCGGCCGCTTCGTCTGGAGCGCCCGGGCGACCGCCTCGGCCATGGCGATCTGGCCGGGGCGGGGTTCGTAGCCCGGAAGGCGGCGTTCGAGAAGCCCGCCGGGGCCGAAGAAGTCCGCGACCGTCATTCGCCGTCCGCCTCGCCGGGGGTCGGTTCAGGGTGCCCTTCCTCCCGGTGCCGCCGGGCATGTTCGAGCACTACGCGCACGTGTTCGATCCAGCCGCGGGCGATGTCCAGGCGGCCGAGCTGGGGCCCGGAGGGCGGGTGCGCCGCCACGCGCTCCAGGAAGAAGGAGTACAGGCGGATCATTTCGGGAACGTCCGGCCGCGTCTCGGCGAGGAAGCCGAACCCGTAGGTCGTGACGGCCTCGGTGGGGTGGCGGCGCGCCCAGACGGAGAACGACGCCCGCGCGGCCTCGAAATCGCGGCGGCGCGTGTGGACCATGCCGAGGTTGAAGTGCGCCGCGTCGAACTCGGGATCGGCCGTGAGGGCCGCCAGATACGCCTGCACGGCTTCCTCGTAGCGGCCCACGTTGGCCAGGAGAATACCCCGGTGGTTGTGGGCCACGGGGCGGATCCAGCCGTCCCGCGCGGCCAGCCCGGCGAAGTATTCGAGGGTTTCGTCCACGAACCGCTGTTCCACCGCGAGGTTGCGCAGGAAGATGACGGGCAGCTCCCGCGGGAAGGCCAGGCGCTCGGCCTCCTCGGGGCGTTCGAGGAGGATTCCGATCACGCGCTTGCCCGCCTCGAAGGCGGCGCGGGGGAGCTTGATCGCGTAGTACTCGGCCTGAGCGTGGAGGATGTCCACGCGTCCGGGAGCGTGCGTGAGCGCCGTGTGGAAGGCTTCGTCGGCCCCGAACGTGTCGCCGAGTTCCAGACGGACGCGCCCGAGGAGGAGCCAGGCGTCCGGGTCCTGAGGATCGATCCGCACGGCCTCCGAAAGCGCCCGGCGCGCCTCCGCCAGGCGGCCCAGGCGCAGGGCGCAGGCGCCGTCGCCGCGCAGGGCGCGGGCGCGTTCCGGGCCCACGGCGTACTCGAGCGCCTCCGCGTAGGCCGCGCGGGCCTGCTCGAGGTAGCCTTCCCCCTCGAGCGTGCGGGCGCGCTTGAGGTCGCGGTTCACGAGCCAGCGGCGGAGGAATTCCATGGGCGGGCGTCACGCGAGGCCGCGGCGGGGGGGCTCCCGCCGCAGGCGTCGGCCGAGGGCGGCGGCCTGGGCGCTGCGCGACAGGCGGTCGGCCAGCCGCTGGGGCTCCGGCAGCCGATACCGCGGCGTGCAGTCCAGCACCACGCGGATCGCCGCCGCCAGCGACACGCGGTGGCCGATCGAGACGAAGACCACGCGGCGCCCCGTCCGGGTGCGCACGGCGGCGCCGATCACCTCCCCCCGATCCACGAGCGGCGTCCAGGCGCCCCGCTCCGGCGGCGGCTCTTCATACCGGCCGATGAGGCGCGACTTCGCGCAGCCGATCGAAGGCTGGTCGAGGAGCACGCCCAGATGCGAGGCGATCCCGAAGCGCCGGGGGTGGGCGATCCCCTGTCCGTCCACGATGAGAACGTCCGGCCGCGCCCGCAGTTTCTCCCAGGCTTTCAGAAGCGCGGGAATTTCCCGGAAGGACAGGAGACCCGGGATGTACGGAAAGCGGACCGGCGTCTCGACGGCGACTTCTTCGACGGGCACGAGGTTGCGGGTGACGACCAAAGCGGCCCGGGCGATTCCGGCGCGCTCGCTCACGTCGGCGCCGCCGACCGTGCCGGCCGGGACGTCGCCCTCGCGGACGACGCGGTCGCGCAGGCGGTTCTGGATCTCGACCGCTTCGGCCGCCGTCAGGGGCACTCGAAACCGTCGGCGCGCTTCCATGATCCGTCGCTCTCCAGCATCAGCACGTCGCACGTCAGCCGCCCGCCGTCGGCGTGGAAGCGGAGGTAGTGAAACCCCCGGTAGGCGGGGCCGCGGAACTCGTCGCGATAGCGGGGTTTTTCGATATCGACCGGAGTGAGGGGCGCCCCTCCGCCCCCCGAGACGACGAACTGGACGCCGTCGCGGACGAAACGCTCGTAGGAATGAACGTGTCCGGCGATGAAGGCTTTCACCTTGGGGGTGAGCCGCCGGACGAAGCGCTCCTGCACGTCGCGGTCGTCCCCGTGGACGACGGAGTTCGTGTAGGGCGGGTGGTGGCAGGTGACCAGGACGTGGCGGATCGCGGGATCCGCCTCCGCGGCGGCCAGGCGGCGGGAGAGCCACTCGTCCTGCCGGTCGGCTTCGCCGGGAAGAAGGTCGCCGAAGTTGGAGTCCAGGACCAGGACGAGGACGGGCGGAAAGCGGATTTCGTACCACTTGCGCCCTTCGAGGTGGGGGAAGAACGAGAAGTAGTAAGCCAGGGCCCGCTCGTTGTCCCCGTAGTACTCGTGGTTGCCCAGGCCGGCGTAGTAGGGAATCTTCCGGGAGAAGATCGGGCGGTTTTCCTCGTAGAAGGATCGCCAGTCGTCGGGGTCGGAGCCGTGGCCGACGAGGTCTCCGGTGTTGAGGACGAAGGCGGGCTTTTCGGCGGCGATGGCTTCGATGACCCGGAGGCGCTCCCGGTCGTAGCGTTTCCGCCAGAACTCGGCGGCCAGGGTCTTGCGGGAATCTCCGAAGATGACGAAGGGGCCGGCGGCGCCCTCCGCCAGACGCGCGTCGTAGGAGGGCAGGGGCGTTTCGAGCTCCGGGGCGGCGCAGGAGAGGGCCAGGAACCCGGCGGCGGCGAAAAGGGCGGTTCCGAGGAAGGTGGCGCAATAACGGGCGCGCATCTCGTTCCTCATCGTAGCAGTCCGGAGGGTCTCGAGCCAGAGCCCTCAGCGAGGGTCGGGGGCGTCGGCCCGGCAGGCGGCGCAGCCGTCGGGCGCGGCGGCGCCCATCCAGAGGCCCAGGGCGATCCGCTCTCCTCGACGCGCGTCCACGCGCCGGAGTCCCAGCTCGGCCAGACGGCGTTCCCCGCCGGCCAGGCGGGGGCAGGGGGGGCCGAGGTGGACGAGCAGGACCCACGAATGGGCGACGTGGGCGTCGCTGGAGACGACTCCTTCCTGCGCGTCGCCGCAGGCGAAGCCCCAGACTTCGACGCGGTGGGTCACGGGGGCCGAGTGGATGGCCAGGCTCAGGCGCCGGCGCGAGCCCGGTTCGAGCGCCCGTCCTTCGAGGACGGCGCCGGGGTACGCGGCCCGGGTCCAGCGTTCGAGGGCTTCGCGGGCCAGGAGCGCCGCGCGGGCCGCCGGCGGCTCGGCCGCCCACCCTTCGTCGAGGCCCGCCGCGATCGCTTCCTCGAGGCTTCTGAGAAGGTCCGCCGTGGAACCGGTGAAGGCCATGGCGCGCAAGTATAGCCGAAGCGGGGTTCATCTGCTATAACACGCGGCGCGGAGCGGGTGTCCACGGCGGGGGCAAGACTCCCGGAGGTGATCGATGGCGGACAAGGCGCTGGAGGCTCTTCTTCAGGAGAACCGCACGTTCGCTCCCCCTAAGGACTTCGCGCGCCGGGCCAACGTTCGGGACCCCAGGGTTTATCGCGTCCGGGACCGGGTGAAGTTCTGGGAGGGTTTCGCCCGGGAGCTCGTCTGGTTCCGGAAGTGGAAGAAGGGGCTCGAGTGGAAAGTGCCGTTCGCGAAGTGGTTCGTGGGCGGGCGCACGAACGTCGCGTACAACTGCCTGGACCGGCACCTCGGGACGGCGCGCCGCAACAAGGCCGCGATCCTCTGGGAGGGAGAGCCGGGGGAGGAGCGGGTCCTCACGTATCAGCAGCTTCACCGTGAAGTGTGCCGGTTCGCCCACGCGCTCCGGTCGATCGGGGTGCGCAAGGGCGACCGCGTGACGATCTACATGCCGATGGTTCCGGAGCTGGCGGTGGCGATGCTGGCCTGCGCCCGCCTCGGGGCGCCGCACAGCGTGGTCTTCGGCGGCTTCAGCGCCGAGGCCTTGCGGGACCGCATCAACGACTGCTCCTCCAAGGTCGTGGTGACCGCCGACGGCGGCTGGCGCCGCGGCACGGTGGTTCCGCTCAAGAAGACGACCGACGAGGCCCTCCAGGGCACGTCTTCCGTGGAGAAGGTGGTGGTCCTGCGCCGGACGGGCCACGAGGTTCCGTTCCAGGCGGGGCGGGACGTCTGGTGGCACGACCTCGTCGCGGGCGCCCCCGCGGAGCTCCCGGCGGAGGAGATGGACGCGGAGGACATGCTTTTCCTCCTGTACACGAGCGGGACGACCGGAAAGCCCAAAGGGATTCTTCACACGACCGGCGGGTACATGACGGGCGTGTACGCGACGACGAAGTGGATCTTCGATCTGAAGGACGAAGACGTCTACTGGTGCACGGCGGACATCGGATGGGTGACCGGGCACTCGTACGTCGTCTACGGGCCGCTGCTCAACGGAGCCACGGTCCTCATGTACGAAGGCGCGCCGGACTTCCCGGGGCGCGACCGCTGGTGGGCGCTCGTCGAGAAGTACAAGGTCAACATCCTGTACACGGCTCCCACGGCGATCCGGGCGTTCATGAAGTGGGGCGAGGAGCTTCCGGCCAGGCACGACCTTTCGTCGCTCCGCCTGCTCGGTTCGGTGGGCGAGCCCATCAATCCCGAAGCCTGGATGTGGTACCACCGCGTCATCGGGGGCGGCCGGTGTCCGATCGTGGACACTTGGTGGCAGACGGAGACGGGGCACATTCTGATTTCGCCCCTGCCCGGGATCACCCGGACCAAGCCCGGCTCGGCCTGTTTCCCGTTCCCCGGGGTCGAAGCGGACGTGGTCAACGACAAGGGGGAGAGCGTGGATGCGGGTTACCTCGTCCTGAAATCCCCCTGGCCGGGGATGCTGCGGGGGATTTACGGCGATCCCGAGCGGTACCGGAAGACGTACTGGGAGCGGTTCGGCCGGTGGTACTTCGCCGGGGACGGGGCCAAGCGCGACAAGCAGGGCTACTTCTGGGTGCTGGGCCGCGTGGACGACGTCCTCAAGGTGAGCGGCCATCGGCTTTCGACGATGGAGATCGAAAGCGCCCTCGTCGATCACCCGGCGGTGGCCGAGGCGGCGGTGATCGGCCGGCATCACGAGATCAAGGAAAACGCGGTCGTGGCGTTCGTGTCGTTGCGGGCCGGTCACTCGGCCGGGGACGGGCTGGTCCAGCAGCTCAAGGAGCACGTGGTCCGGAAGATCGGGTCGCTCGCCCGGCCGGACGACATCTACATCACCGCGGAGCTTCCGAAGACGCGCTCGGGCAAGATCATGCGGCGGCTCCTGCGGGACATCGCGGAGGGGCGCGCGATCGGGGACACGACGACGCTGGCGGACCCGGCCGTGGTGCGTTCGCTCAAGGAGCAGTACGAGGAGAAGGAAGGGTAGGCGGAGCCGCCCAGGAATTGCCCATGCAGGGGCTCCGGCCCGACGTAAGTCCTCCGGGGCCAGGACGATGAGCCAATCCGGCGGGTCTCCCGCACGCTGCGGGCGTACGATGATTGTCTCCGCACGCCGCGGTTCCTCGTGGACGCGCATTTCTCTGCCGCCGGAGGGACTCAGCCCGTGAGCGCGAAGAGGCCTTCGGCCTCGTTGATGGACATCAACCAGTACTCGGTCAGCTGCTTCAGCGTCAGTCGCCGGACCCGACACTTCTGGAAGAGCTTCTCCTCGTCCAGCTCGGCCTCGAACGCCACCACCAGCATGAAGCTCAACAGCATCATCAGCATGAGCGCCTCGAACACCTCCGCCGCCCGGGCTCCCCGGGTCCAGACGTGCTTGGAGTTCATCGCCTCGTTGAGGGCTCGAAACCCATGGTTCTCGATCGACCAGCGAAGATGAGCCAGTTCCCTCATGTCCTCGGCGCAGAGCGTCAGGTCCGTGGTGATGATCCAGAAGGTCTCCCGCTCTCCCTGGCCCTTGATCGGCTCGGTCACCACGCGGGCCACCTTCAGCTCCCTCTCATATCCCTCGTGGCGAAAGCCGGTCGCCGCCCAGATCTCATAGGAAAGCCCTCGGACCAGGTCGATTCCCTGCCGGTGTTCCACCTCAGGCCCGAACTCGCCTGCGGCTTCAAAGATCGCCTCGGCATCCTTCAGGAGGTTCAGGCTGTCGAGCTCCTTGGTCTTCACCAGCAGGTGTGTCCCAAGGTCCTCCGGGCACAGACGCAGCATGCCTTGGGTGATGTACAGGCCGTCCCCCAGGACGATGTCCACGAATCCCTTCCCCAACGAGGTAACGCACCGGCGCAGCACCGCCTGGCTGGCGGCCAGCTCGTGGCCCTTGCCCGGCGCCGGTTCGAAGTCGATAACCACGGACGGCTTTCCCAGGATCTCCACCGCACTGACATACCGGCCTCCCCAGGTGGTGCCGTCCACCGCCGCCGCTCGGAGTTTCCGCCCGCTGGGCAGGACCAGCGTCCCATGTCCCCGGTGGCGCAAAAGCCGATAAGCCTGGTCGACGAACTGCCGCAACTGCGAACGGTTCATGAGGGGAAGGACGCGCCAGAACGTCGCGTCGGAGGCGACCATCGGGCGCTTGGACCCCAGCCATTTCTTGGCCCCCTCGGTGCGGGCGAACCGGTCGATCTGGTGGAAGCTTTGCTGGCGCAGCGCCAAGCCTCCCACGATCAGACGGAAGATCTGCCCGATGGGGATCTGGGGCTTCTTGCGGGGTTCAGACAGCTCCTGGGCTCTCCGCGGCAGACAAAACTTGTTGTTGCAGAAACGTGAGAAATCTGAGAGATTAAGCGTAGTTCCCCTCCTTTCGGTAGTCCGAGCGCGGGCAAAGAAAGAGACATGCTTGCGCCCGCACACGGACGGACTTAAGCACCCCTAACCTACCGAAAGCGAGGGGGTTTTGCCACAGGGACAAATACGCTGTCGTGGAAGGGTTCGACACGCCTTACTTTCTTTCTCTCACCAAAAAGTAACATCAAGCCCCAGCGCGGTCCGATGGAACCCCAGCCCCTCCGAGGCCAGCGCCGCCGGGACTGACTCGAGCAATTTCTG
>DATLZA010000023.1 GCA_035574235.1 Planctomycetota bacterium
GGGCGTTCGGATTCCCGGGAGCGCCTGCGCCGGCACTTCGAGGTGGACGCCGAGCACGTGGCCTACGCGGCGCTGGCCGAGCTGGCGCGCAAAGGGCGCTATCCCCGCAAGGATCTCCCCAAGGCCCTCCGGGAACTGGGCATCGACCCCGACGCCCCCGATCCCGCCACGGCCTGATTCCGCGCCCGCCACCGGACGGCGCCGCCATTCTGACATCCGCTTCGGATCGGCGGAGGAAGTAAATC
Organism: Planctomycetota bacterium; assembly: GCA_035574235.1. Lineage (NCBI taxonomy): Bacteria > Pseudomonadati > Planctomycetota > Planctomycetota bacterium. The sequence continues at coordinate 246 of DATLZA010000023.1, forward strand.
TAACCCATTATCCCCCATAGGGATATTCCGCCCTTCTCGCGTCACCCTGGCACGGATCTTGCAATCTCCTTCGAAGGAAGGAGAAATCTGGATGTCGTTGGACAAGCTGACGGAAAAGAGCCGGGAGGCGCTGCAGGCGGCCAACACGTTGGCGGAGCGCTGGACCCATCCGGAGATCGAGCCCGAGCATGTGGGGGTGGCGCTCCTGGAGCAGGCGGACGGCACGGCGGCGCCGCTTCTTCAGGCCGCCGGGGCCGACCCGCAGCGCGTCAAGCAGGACTTCTCGCGCGAGCTTTCCCGCTTCCCGCGGGTCGAAGGGGACGTCCAGGTGGGGCTCTCGCGCCGCACGCAGCGGCTTCTGCGGGAAGCCCAGCGGGAGGCGGAGTCGCTCAAGGACGAGTACCTCTCGACGGAGCACTTCCTTCTGGCGATGGCGCGGGACTCGGACGGCGTGGGGACGATCCTTCGCAACGCCGGCGCCACGCACGACAAGCTCCTTTCCGCGCTCGCGCGGGTGCGCGGCCAGCGCCGGGTGACCGACCCGAACCCCGAGGCCAAGTACCAGACGCTCGCCAAATACTGCCGGGATCTGACGGAGCTGGCGCGCCGGGGCAAACTGGATCCCGTGATCGGACGGGACGAGGAAATCCGGCGCGTCATGCAGATCCTGTCCCGCCGGACCAAGAACAATCCGGTGCTCATCGGCGAGCCGGGCGTGGGCAAGACCGCGATCGTCGAAGGCCTGGCGCGCCGGATCGTCGAGGGGGACGTCCCGGAGGGTCTCCGGGACCGGCAGGTCATGGCGCTCGACATGGGGCTGCTCGTGGCCGGGACGAAATTCCGGGGCGAGTTCGAGGAGCGTCTCAAGGCGCTGATCAAGGACGTCGTCGATTCCGAAGGGCGCATCATCCTTTTCATCGACGAGATCCACACCGTGATCGGGGCCGGCGCCGCGGAAGGGGGCGCCCAGGACGCGGCCAATCTTCTCAAGCCCGCGCTCGCCCGCGGGGAGCTGCGCTGCATCGGGGCCACGACGCTCGACGAATACCGCAAGCACATCGAGAAGGACGCGGCCCTCGAGCGGCGTTTCCAGCCGGTCTTCGTGGGGGAGCCCACGGTCGAATCGACGATCGCCATCCTGCGCGGCCTCAAGGAGCGCTACGAGGTTCACCACGGCGTGCGCATCTCCGACGACGCGCTGGTGACCGCGGCGGTCCTTTCCCACCGCTACATCTCCGAGCGGTTCCTGCCGGACAAGGCGATCGACCTCGTGGACGAGGCGGCGGCCCGGCTGCGCCTGGAGATCGACTCCATGCCCGCGGAGCTCGAGGCGGTCACGCGGCGGATCATGCAGCTGGACATCGAGCTGGCCGCCCTCCGGAAGGAAACGGAACCCTCGGCCCGCGAGCGCCTGACCCGGATCGAGAAGGAGCGCGCCGAGCTCTCCGAGAAGGCCGCCAGCCTGCGCGCGCGGTGGGACGCCGAGAAAAACGCCGTCCGCCGCCTCCGCGAGATCAAGGAGAAGCTCGAGCAGGAGCGCACCCGCGCGGAAATCCTTCAGCGTCAGGGCGAGCTCGACAAGGTCGCCGAGATCCGCTACGGCGTGATCCCCTCGCTCGAGAAGGAACAGGAGGCGCTGCAGAAGGAGCTCGAGAAGATTCAGGGGGACCGTCCCCTCCTCAAGCAGTCCGTCGGCGCCGAGGACATCGCGCAGGTCGTCTCCCGGTGGACCGGCATCCCCGTGTCCCGCATGATGGAGACGGAGCGCGAAAAGCTCCTCCGCATGGAGGAGCGCCTGGGCCGGCGCGTCATCGGCCAGGAGGAAGCCGTGCGCGCCGTTTCGGACGCCGTGCGCCGCTCGCGCGCGGGCCTGTCCGACCCCCAGCGCCCCATCGGGTCGTTCCTCTTTCTCGGACCGACCGGTGTGGGGAAAACGGAACTCGCCCGGGCGCTGGCCGAGTTCCTCTTCGATACCGAGGAGGCCATGGTCCGCCTGGACATGTCCGAGTACATGGAGAAACACACGGTCTCCCGCCTCCTCGGGGCGCCGCCGGGCTACGTGGGTTACGAGGAGGGCGGCACCCTCACCGAGGCCGTGCGCCGTCGCCCCTACTCCGTGGTCCTCTTCGACGAGATCGAAAAGGCCCATCCGGACGTCTTCAACGTGCTCCTGCAGATCATGGACGCCGGGCGGCTCACCGACGGCCAGGGCCACGTCGTGAACTTCAAAAACACCATCGTCATCATGACCTCGAACGTCGGCTCGGACATCCTGCAGGAGGGCGGCCGCCGCGAGGACGTGCTGGCGCTCCTGCGGACGCGCTTCCGGCCGGAGTTCCTCAACCGGATCGACGAGATCGTCGTCTTCCACGCCCTCACGCCGGAGCACCTGCGCCGGATCGTGGATCTCCAGCTGGAGCAGGTTCAGCGGCGCCTGGCGGAGCGGCGGATCGAGCTCGAGGTCGCCCCCGCCGTCCGCGACGCCCTCGCCCGCGAGGGATACGACCCGCAGTACGGGGCGCGGCCGCTCCGGCGGCTGGTCCAGCGCAAGATCCAGAACGCGCTGGCCGCCCAGCTTCTGGAGGGACGCTTCCGGGACGGGGACCGCATCCTCGTCGAGCTCGACCCGAAGGGCGAATTCCGCTTCGTCCGGAAGGAAGGGACCGCGGCGGCTTAGAACTCGTCCTCGACGAGCTGGACGTCGTAGGTCCGCGCGTAGAGCTGGAACCCCATCGACCGCGCCAGGGCCACGGCCGCCTCGTTGGCCTCCGGCGTGCGCCACTGGGCCACGAATCCCCGCCCGAGCGCGTCCTGCGCGGAGGCGCTCACGACGGCCTTGGCGTGGCCCCTTCCCCGATGCGCGGGGTGGGTGATCACGCCGATGTAGGCGAGCACGTTCCCCATGACGACGTAGCCCGAGACCGCCACGAGGTCCGCGCCTCGGAAAAGCCCGAAGAGAGGCTTGCGGATCTGAAGGAGCTTGGACTGCTTCCAGGCCAGCTCCCCGCATCCTTCGGCCAGCCGCTCGATGGCCGGCTCGTCGGCATCCCCGAGAAGCCGCGCCTCCCCGGCGGCCGGAGACGGCCGGAAGTCCGTCCGATCGGCGATCCCGAGCCAGGCGGGCCCGGCGACCTTGTCCCGGCTCACGACGAAGACGCGCGCGAGAAACGCCGGATCGAAGGCGCGCTCCGGCGGCGCTTCCCGGAGCTGGGCGCGCTCGATTTCCGGCACCGTCTCCGGAACCGAAACCACGAGGCTCGGCCCGCGCCGAAAGGCCAGGGCCCCGTCGTATCCGGCGAGCGCCGCGTGCGGAACCACGCGCGTCCGGGCCGCGGCCAGATCCTCGGGCGCACACCCGAAATACGCGGCCCAGAAGGCGTCCACCCGGCGGAGCGTCTCGGGAGCGGTCATCATTCCTCCCACCGCATCTCGCCCGTGGCGCGCGGGGCCGGGCGCCGCGGCGCCTCGACCGACCCGTTGTCCGAAGGCCCCGGACCGGGCCGGGGGCCGCCGCGCAGCTCGACGCGCTCCACCTCGAAGAGCTTGGCGACCAGCGCGGGCAGGACCTCGGGCGGCCGGGGCTTGCCCGGCGGAAGCGGCGTGAAGGGCTCGAACTCCACCTCCACCTCGAAGGCGTTCCGCTCCGGCACAAGCCTGGCCGACAGGCCCAGCACCTCGTAGCCGCGCCGCCCGATCTGGCCCAGAAGCCGCACGAGCGCCCCTTCGGCCCGCCGCAGCCGGACGTAAAGCGTGTGGCTCATCGGCGCTCCTCGACCAGCATCTCGGCGTTCGACTTCCCCGGAGGCACCAGCGGCCAGACGTTGGCGGCCTGCTCGATCCACACGTGCGCCAGCAGCGGACCCCGCTCGTGGAGGAGGCGGTCGATCGCCCGCGGAACGTCCTTGCGCTCCCGGACGAAGAAGGCCGGGATGCCGAACGCCTCCGCCAGCCGCACGAAGTCGGGATTGTCCGAAAGATCGATCTCGCTGTACTTGCGCGCGAAGAAGAGCTCCTGCCACTGCCGCACCATGCCGAGCGCCTGGTTGTCCACGAGCAGGATCTTCACCGGGATGTTGTAGCGCTTGATCGTGGCCATTTCCTGGATGTTCATCATGATCGAGCCGTCGCCGGTGACGCAGATCACCCGGCAGTCCGGCCGCGCCAGCTGCGCCCCGATCGCCGCCGGCAGGCCGAACCCCATCGCGCCGGTCCCCCCGCTCGTCAGGTGCAGCTCCGGGCGGCGGAACCCGTAGTGCTGGGCCACCCACATCTGGTGCTGGCCCACGTCGCAGGTGACGATCGTCCGGTCGTCGGCCCGCTCGGAAAGCTCCTTGAGCATCGCCGGCATGTACACGCCGTCGCCGGGCGCGTTGTAGTTCCACGCGTACTCCTTCTTGTACCGCAGGCACTCCCGGCGCCACTCCTCGATCTGCGGCAGCGGGAACGAAAGCTCCCGCAGGGCCACGCGGATGTCCCCCACGATCCCGGCGTCCGCCCGGCGGAGCTTGCCCACCTCCGAGGCGTCCACGTCCATGTGGATGACCTTCGCCCCCGAGGCGAACTCCGAAAGCTTCCCGGTGGCGCGGTCGTCGAACCTCGCCCCGATGCAGATGAGCAGATCGCAGTGATGCACGGCGATGTTGGACTGCTTGAACCCGTGCATCCCCAGCATCCCGAGGAAAAGCTCCTCGTCCCAGGGCACCCCGCCCAGGCCCTTGAGCGTGTGCACGACGGGAATGCGCGTGGCCTGGACGAACCCGCGGAATTCCTCGAGCGCCCCGGCCATTCCGACGCCGCCCCCCGCGTAGATCACGGGCTTGCGGCATTCCCGCAGGAGCCGCGCCGCCTTCTCGATCGACTCCCGCGAAGGGGCCGGCGGCCGCCCGTCCGCCGGATCCGGCGGCAGAAGCTTCAGATCCGCCTGCGCCTCCTGCACGTCCCGCGGGATGTCCACGAGCACCGGCCCGGGCCGGCCCGAGCGCGCGATCCGGAACGCGTCCCGCATGACCTGCGGCAGGTCCTCCGCCCGGCGCACGAGGAAGCTGTGCTTCACGATCGGAAGCGTGATCCCGAAGATGTCGGTCTCCTGGAAGGCGTCCGTCCCGATCAGGAACGTCCGCACCTGGCCCGTGAGGGCCACCATCGGCACGCTGTCCATGAACGCGTCGGCGATGCCGGTGACCAGATTGGTCGCCCCCGGGCCGGACGTGGCCACGCAGACGCCGACCCGGCCGCTCGCCCGCGCGTACCCGTTGGCCGCGAAGGCCGCCCCCTGCTCGTGCCGGACGAGAATGTGCTTGAACTTCGCCCCCACGATCGCGTCGTAGAAGGGCATGATCGCCCCGCCCGGGTATCCGAAGATCGTGTCCACGCCCTCGGCTTCGAGAGCCCGGCACACGAACTCGGCGCCTCGCATCGTCGGCATCGCGCCCCGTCCTTTCTCAGGCCTTCACGTTCCGCTTTCGACCGCCTTCGACCTTGCCGGGCGCCGGAGGCTGAAGCCACGACATCCGCGCCCGCAGTTCCCGCCCGACCGTCTCGATCGGATGGCCGAGGTCCCGCTCGAGGAGCTTCTGGTACACGGGCCGCTGCGCCTGATTCTCCAGCACCCACTCGCGCGCGAACTGCCCCGAACGGATCTCCTCGAGGATCCGCTTCATCGACTCCCGCACATGGTCGTCCACGATCCTCGGGCCGCGCGTCAGGTCCCCGTACTTGGCCGTCTCGCTGACGAACTGATGCATCCGGGCGAACCCCCCTTCGTAGATGAGATCCACGATGAGCTTGAGCTCGTGCAGGCACTCGAAGTAGGCGACCTCCGGCTTGTAGCCGGCCGCCACGAGCGTCTCCCAGCCCGCGGCGATGAGCTCCGTCACCCCGCCGCACAGCACCGCCTGCTCGCCGAAAAGATCGGTCTCCGTCTCCTCCGCGAACGTGGTCTCGATGACCCCCGCGCGCGTTCCGCCGAGCGCGTGCGCGTAGGCGAGCGCCCGCTCGAACGCCTTGCCCGTGGCGTCCTGGTGCACGGCCAGAAGGCACGGCACCCCCTTGCCTTCCACGTACTGCCGGCGCACCAGGCTCCCCGGGCCCTTGGGCGCGATCATCGTCACGTCGAGCTCCGCGGCCGGGCGGATCTGGCCGAAATGGATGTTGAACCCGTGCGCGAAAAGCACCATCCCGCCCTTCTTCAGGTTCGGCGCCACGACGTCCCGGTAGAGCGCCGGCTGCTGCATGTCCGGCACGAGCATGCAGACCACGTCGGCCGCCTTCACCGCCCGCGCCGGCTCCTCGGGCTGCCAGCCGTCCTCCTGCGCCTGCGCCCAGGTCTTGCCGTCCGGCCGAAGCCCCAGCGTCACCTCGCAGCCGCTGTCGCGCAGGTTGAGCGCGTGCGCCCGCCCCTGACTTCCGTAGCCGAGAACGGCGATCTTTTTCCCCCGGAGCGCCGCCGGATCGGCGTCCCGCTCCCCGTAAAGCTTAGTGGCCATTCGTTCCTCCATCGAGAAGCCCCACCGGCCGCGTCACCGCCCCCTCCGACGCCGACGCCACGGTGGCCGCATATTTCGCCAATACCCCCCACCGGTAGCGGGGCGCCGGGGGCGTCCACCCCTTCTTTCGCCCCGCCAGATCCGCCGCCACGTCGATCCGCCGCCGCTCCACATCGATCGTGATCTCGTCGCCGTCGCGCACGAGCGCGATCGGCCCGCCCGCCGCCGCCTCGGGCGCCACGTGCCCCACCATGAACCCGTGGGTCGCGCCGCTGAAGCGGCCGTCCGTCACGAGCGCCACGTCCTTGCCCAGCCCCTGCCCCACGATCGCGCCGGTCACCTGAAGCATCTCGCGCATCCCCGGCCCGCCCCGCGGGCCTTCGTAGCGGATGACGACCACGTCCCCGGGACGGATCGTCCGGGCCTGGACGGCGGCGAACGCCGCCTCTTCGCCGTCGAAAACGCGCGCGGGACCCGTGTGAACCCGCTTCTCGTGCCCCGACAGCTTGATCACGCACCCCTCGGGCGCCAGCGAGCCCCGCAGGATCGCGATCCCCCCGGTCTTCTTGATCGGGTCGGCCGCCGTTCGGATCACCTGCTGGCCGGGGGTTTCCCGCGCCTCCCGGGCCTCCTCGAAAAGCGTGCGCGTGCTGGCCGTCCTTTCGTCCTTGAGAAGCCCCGCGTCCATGAGCCGCCGCGCGAAAAGCCGCACGCCGCCCGCCTTGTAAAGATCGGAGGCCACGAACCGGCCGAAGGGCTTCAGATCCGTGAGAATCGGCGTGCGCTCGGAGATGCGGTCGAAGTCGTCGATCGAAAGCTCCACGCCGGCCTCCCGGGCGATCGCCAGGAGGTGAAGCACCGCGTTGGTGGAGCCGCCGCTGGCCATGACCCCCGTGATCGCGTTCTCGAGCGCCGCCCGGGTGACGATCTGGCGGGGGCGAAGATCCTTCTCGAGCAGCCTCATCACCAGCCGCCCCGCCTCGAAGGCCGCCTTCTCCTTCTCCGGATCGGGCGCGGGAATGTCGTTGAGGCCCATGGGGGAAATCCCCATCATCGTCGCCGCCATCGACATGGTGTTGGCGGTGAACTGGCCGCCGCAGGCGCCCGCGCCCGGACACGCGCGGTCCTCGATCGCCTTGAGATCGGCCTCCGTCAGGCGCCCCGCGGCGCACGCGCCGATCGCTTCGTAAACGTCCTGGATCGTGATCGTCCGGCCGCCCAGATTCCCCGGAAGGATCGTTCCGGAGTAGATCATCAGCCCCGGCAGGTTCAGGCGGCACAGCGCCATGATCGCGCCGGGAATGGTCTTGTCGCAGCCCGCAATGCAGACGAGCGCATCCAGCAGGTGCCCCCGCACCGCCAGCTCGATCGAATCCGCCACGACCTCGCGCGAGACGAGGGACGCCTTCATGCCCTCGGTTCCCATCGCGATCCCGTCGGTCACGGTGATCGAGTTGAACTCGAAGGGAGTCCCGCCGGCGGCGCGAATGCCCTCCTTGACCTTCTGGGCGAGCGCCCGCTGGTTGACGCTGCAGGGCGTCACGTCCGTCCAGGTGTGCGCCACCGCCACCAGCGGCCGCTCGAGATCCGCGTCCGTCAGCCCCAGCGCCTTCCACATGGACCGGGCGCCGGCGCGGGACAGCCCCTTCTTGATCGCGTCGCTAAGCATTCCGGGTCTTCTCCAAGGGTTCGCGCCGCCCGAAGGCGCGGACGAACCGCCGCAG
>DATLZA010000024.1 GCA_035574235.1 Planctomycetota bacterium
CGGGGCGCCGGAGGCGCCGCCGCCGGGCGCGGGACCGCGGGCGCCGGCGCCGGCGTGGGCGGCGAACCCGCCACCGCCGTCTTCACGGGCGCGTACTCCTCGTTGAGGCGGTCCACCACGAGCTTGGAGATCGCCTTCAGGGTCTGCATGACCCCCTCGCCTTTGACGGCCACCGCCTCGAACACGGGCGCGCCCACCCAGTTGATCTTGGCGTTGAGCTCCGCCACGCTGAGCGCGCCCGGCAAATCCCGCTTGTTGTACTGAATGACCAGCGGGATCTTCCGGATGTCCACCCCGTATTCCTTGAGGTTCTTCTCCAGGTTCTTGAACGATTCGATGTTGTCGTTCATCCGGTTGGGGTCGCTGTCGGCGATGAAGGCCACGCCGTCGGCCCCCTGGAGCACCAGCTTGCGCGTGGAGTCGTAATAGACCTGGCCGGGAACCGTGTAGAGGAAGAGTTTCGTCTTCATCCCGGCCACCTGGCCCAGGTCCAGCGGCATGAAGTCGAAAAAGAGCGTCCGGTCCTGCTCCGTGGCGATGGAGGTCAGGTTCCCGCGGGCGGTGTCGGGGACCTTCTTGTGGATGATCTCCAGGTTCGTGGTTTTCCCGGAGAGGCCCGGCCCGTAGTAGACGATCTTGCAGTTGACTTCGCGGCGCGCAAAGTTGATCTGAACCATGGGCTCCCGTGCGCGAAAATTCTACCCCGCCATCCTGCCCCTGTCAACGCGCCGGCCGTCCGGCGCGACCCTAGGCGATGCTGCCGAGGTTGCGGATCTTCCGGGCCGCGGACGCGACCGCCAGCATCGTGAAATCGATGTTGATCTGCTTGTCGAGCACCACCACAAGATACGCATCCCCCGTCTCGCTGAAGATCATCTTCCCGTACGTCGAATTGAAGAGAAACCGCGAAAAGCTCTGCGCCCCCAGCTCCCGAAGCGAGGCATTGACCCTCTGAATGGTGTTGGAGGCGATCGCGGCCACCTGGTCGCTGTTGAGCGGCGGCGGGATCTCCGAAGCCACGACCACGCCGTCCCGCGTGACGACCATGGAGCCTTTGACGCCCAGCTCCTTGTTGAGGTTCAGGAGGACCTCTCTCATGCGCGCCCCCTATCCCACCGAGAGGAACGAAACGAACTTCTCGATCGCGGCGTCCAGGTCCTCCTTCTTCGCCGGATGGTCCGCCAGGATCCCCACGATGTACTGCTTCCACTCCGCGATCCCCACGCGCCCGATCGACGTATCGAGCTCGCCGCTGACGAACGTCCCGATGTCCATCTTCCGGGACGCGTCCTCGGAGCACAGATACACGTCCTGCAGAAACCGCGCGAAACGCTCCTTGGAGAGCATCCCCCGCGTGTGGGAGGCCACCACCGCCCCGTCCCGCGTCAGGACCGCCGCGCACTTGTAGCCGTTCATCGACTCGAACCCGACCAGGAACCCCTCGATCTTCATGGGGCTGACCACCGGAGCGGCGGCCCGCGGGAGCGGCTCGAAGAGGCGGGCGACCTCCTGCCCCTCCGGCGAAAGCGCGCGGCGCGATTCGATCTCCGCCAGCGCGTCGTCGAGGTTCGTGGCCGCCTTGGCCAGGTTCTCGGACACAAAGGCCAGAAGCTTCTCCGCCGTGTCGTCCCCCGGGTTGACCCGCAGCACCTGCTCGAGGATCGGCTTGGCCTTGTAGTACATCCCCGCCTCGGCGAAAAGGCGCGCCAGGCTCACCTGCGCCTTGTAGTTGGCGGGGTTGATCGAGGCCGCCTTCTCGAAGTGCCGGACGGCTTCCACGAAATCGTTGCCCACGAAATCCTGATGGAAGCGCTCCATCCGGATCTGGCCGGAGATCATGTGCAGTCCGTCGCTCGTGGGAAACTTGGCCAGCCCCTCGAGCGCCACCTCGAAAGCCTTCGTCCGGTTGGCCAGCTCCCGGTGGTAGATGTCCGCCAGGCGTTCGTAGTGGCTCTTCGAAGGCGACTTGCGCAGGATCCGGTTGAGCTCCTGGATCTCCGACTGCAGCTGCAGCCGCCGGACGTTCTGATACGTCGTCTGGCACTTCTCGCTGTCCGGAAACTTCTCCACGGCCCGGCGGGCGACCTCCAGAGCCTTGGCTTCGTTGCCCGCCGCCATGTAGCGTTCCACGAGGGACACCATGTTGTGAGGAGTCGGGTTGGCCAGAACCTCCCGCTCCAGGCCCTCCAGCTGGCGGCGTTTCGTGTCGAACAGCCCCATCCTTCCCTCCGGTCTCCTGAGGAGTCTACCCCACGATTTCGGGGAGTGTCAAAATTTTGTCCGGGTCAGTTCAGCTCGATGGCGTAGAGGATCTCCTCCACGCTGAAATAGACATGCTTTCCATGAACCCGAGGGGTGCTGCGGATCTTCCCCCGCCCGCGGTACCTCCAGAGGAGGCTCCGCGAAAGGGCGTCGAACGCGTAAAAGGACTGGTCCTCGCTGCCGAAGAGAACCACCGTCCCGTGGGCCGCCGCTCCTCCCAGAATCGGCCCGCCCGTTTCGAAATTCCCCACGAGCGTCCCTCGCGCCGCGTCCAGGAAATACATCCGCCCGTTGCGACCGCCGGCGAAAACCAAGTCCCCCACCCGCACCAGGGGCGCCGAGACCCGGGAGGGCACCTCCCGCTTCCAGAGCAGCCGCCCTTCCGCCGCCTCCACGGCCCAGAGCGTTTGGGCCGACGTCGCCGCATAGACGACCCCCTCCCCCGCCCCCGTCGCCTCGAAGTCCGTCTCGGCGCGCACCCGCCAGACGTCCCCTCCATCCGCCCCCCCGCGCAGCCGCAGGATCGTCCCGTCGTCGCAGGCGGCGATCGCCCCGTCGGCCGTCGGCACCAGATCGCCCCGGCACTCGCCCGGCAGCTCGCGCTTCCAGAGCGGCATCCCGGTCGCCGCGTCCACCGCGTGGAGCATCCGGTCGGCCGTGCACACGTAGAGGATCTTGCCGTCGGGCGACAGGGCGGGCGCCCCCGACAGGCGTTCCCCCGTGGGATACCTCCAGGCGATCCGCCGGCCGTCCGCCGGCGCCGGACGGATGGCGTAGACCGCGTGGCCGCTGGTACCCGCGTAGAGAAGGTCGCTTCCGGCCACGGGCATCCCTTCGATGGAACCCTCCAGGGACTGGTACCACTCGATCACCGGCCGGGAACGCAGGCGCAGCGCGAAAAGCCGGTCGCGCGCGCCGGCGTAGAGCGTGTCCCCGAGGACCGCCAGGCCGCCCGAGACGGTAATCCCGAGCGGCAGCACCCACGCCTCGCTCTTCTCGGTCAGCTCCACCTTGAGGCGCCCGACCGTCTTGTCCCGCACCTCGCGCTCGACGCTCACGTACCCGGGCCGCTCGAAGAGAAACCGCACGACCTCCCCGGATTTCATCCTGTGGCGCAGGGGCTGCTCCCCGGTCTCTCCCAGCACCATCCCCGAAGGACGCAGCGTCACGCGGACGCCCGGCGGGAAGGTCGCGATCTCGATGGGATAGCGCGCCTCGCGCGCCGCGGGGGTATTGGGATAGTCCGTGATGAGCTTGTCGATGAGCAGCGCCGCCTCGCGCACCTTTCCTTCCTTTTCGAGCTCGTCGGCCTTGACCTTGAGCTGGAGGGAGTCGCTCAGGTAGCGCTCCAGGGCGCTGGCGAGTTCCTCGGCGCGCAGAAGGAAGGCGCGGTCGCGGTTGGCCTCCGCCAAGTCCCGCAGCTCGCGCGCGCGTTTCAGGGCCAGCTCGGGACTCCGCAGGCGCTCCTCTTCGATCCAGGCGGACAGCTCGCGCATGCGCTCCTGGTCCCGGCGGCGGCGTTCCTCCTCCTGAGCGCTGCGCTCCTGAGTCCATCCGCGCCGGTGCGCCTCCAGCCGCTGCAGGAATTCCCCGGCCCGGGCGCGCTGCCAGGGACTCCGGGCGGATGACAGGAACCCTTCCACCTCCCGCCGCGCCTCGTCGTACTCGTGCCTCTCCAGCCGCGGCTCCGCGCCGGCCAGGATCTCGGTCAGACGGCGCCGCTCCCGGATCTCGATCCAGGCGCCGAGCGCCGCGGCGCCCGCCGCCAGAAGGACCGCCAGAACGGCCGCCGGTTTGCCCCAGCGCCGGCGCTTCCGGGCCGCCGGGGGCGGAAGCACCGTCGAGGGCCGCCGCATCTGAATCTCGGCCAGCTCGCGCTCGACCGCCTCCGCCTTCCGCGGATCCACCGGCATGTTCTTGCGGATGTAGGTGAGGTCCTCCTCGAGCTCGCGCCGCAGATTCATCCGGTGGAGGACCTTCGCGCGCAGGATCCGGAAGTCGAGGTCCGCCGGGTCGGCCGCCACGATCCGGTCCGCCAGCCCCCGCGCCCGCACGTAGTCCGTCGCCGCCATGAGCGCCTGTCCCACCAGCTCCCGGGCCAGCCGCTTGCCCTCCTCCAGGTTTCCGGCCGCGGCGTGGGCCTCGAAGAGCAGGTACCGGATTTCGCCGTCCTCGGGCGCCAGGCGATGGGACTGGCCGAGCAGATCGAGCGCCCGATCCACATCCCCCTTCTGCAAGGCCAGCCGCCCGGCCTTCGCGTACGTCGACGCGGCCTCTTTGGAGAGGCCTTCATTTTCGAGCACGCGGGCCACGCCCGCGATCACCTTGGGATCGTCCGGGGCCTGCGCCGCCGCGGCCATGTAGAGCCGGAGCCCCTTCTCCCGCTGCCCGTCGGCCAGGCACCGGGCGGCCGCCTGAAGCATCTCCTCGACCGTCAGAAGGCGGATCCGCCCGCGGTCGAAGAGATCCACCAGCCCCTTGCACACCTCGAACCGCGAAACGCCGGTCTGTTCCACAACCTCCGCCACCGAACGGCGGCCGTCGAGGAGCCGGTAGACGCGCTTGAGGGCGTCCGGCGCCACCGCATCCTCCGCCGCCCGGTCCCGGTCGGAGAGGAAGACGAAGATCGAATCCATCGAGGGAATCTTCTGGTTGATGAGATTCCACTCGTCGGCGCGGCGCACCGCCTCGAGGAGCAGGCCGTTGACGTCGAACGAGAGCTGCGTGGCGTGCATCTCGGGGTCGGTCAGACTCTCCGACGGGGGCCCCTCGACGAATTCGAACGAAGCCTTCTTCCAGAGGAAAAGGTCGTAGATTTCCTCTTCGATCTGGGCGCGGACGACCTGTTCGATCTCCTCGGCCGTGAGGGCGCCGTTCTCCACGAGCGCCTCTCCCAGCTTTTTCTTGGAGATGCGCGTGCTTTCCAGGGCCTCGTTGAGCGCGTCCTCGCTGATCTTGCCGGCTCGCACGAGCATGTCTCCGAGCCGCATGCCCTTGCGGCGACCGGTCGAAGTGAGCTTGACCCCCGAAGGGCCGAAGTAGATGCACTTTCGGCTCTCGCCGTCCTGGACGATGAGGGTCCCCTCCTTCTGGCTCATCGAGATCATCTGGAAGACCTCGGCCAGGCCGATGGTGGAGAGGTCGCCCTTGAAGGACATGGCTTTTTAAAGAGTACCCCCCCGGAAGGGGAAATCCAAGCCCCTCCGGCGGAACCGTAAAGTTTATCGGCCGCGCGGCGCCGGCGGCGCAGGGGTTCCCGAAAAGATGGAAAGCCGAAAGGCCCTAAGGCGACCGAAGGTCGGCCTCGGCGCCCGCCCAGAAGTCTTCGAACTCCACGCCCAGCTCGAACTCCGGTCCGGTCCCGAAGCGAACGGGCCGGCACAGGGCGCCGATGCCCCGGTAGCGGGGCGTCCGAAAAGCGAGGCGGATCCGGAACGGGCGGATCGGAAGAAAAGGCTTCCGGAGGCGCAGGCGGCCCAGGCGGGCTCCCTTCAGGCTGACGTCGCGGATGACCGCCGTGCCCCGCGTGAAGACCTTTCCATCCGAGGCGAGGATCTCCACATCCGCGGGGATGCGGACGTCGTTGCGCATCCACCGCCGCAGGTAATTGCGGCCCTCCGAGACGCGGGCGGCCGCCGCGTGGCTTTGCGGCGAAACGGACGGCGCCATGGCCTTCATCCTCCTTCGCGCCTCTCTCCGCTCAGGGGATCGGCCGGTGCTCCGCTTCCCGGCCGGTCGTTTCTACCGGCGTCCGCTCGCGGAAACCGTCCTGCGACGCGGTTTCCCCCGGGACGCCTTCTTCCCGCCCCCGGCTTCGCGTTCGCGCAACACCGCCTGCGCGGCCGCCAGGCGCGCGATCGGCAGGCGGTAGGGGGAACACGAAACGTAATCCAGACCCGCCCCGTGGCAGAAAATGACGCTGTCGGGGTCCCCTCCGTGTTCGCCGCAGATGCCCACCTTGAGGTTGGGACGGGTCGCCCTCCCCTTCTCGACCGCCCCGCGAACCAGGGCGCCCACGCCGACCGGATCGAGCGTCACGAAGGGATCCACCGGCAGGATCTTGCGGTCCACGTACACGCTCAGGAACTTCCCGGCGTCGTCCCGCGAGAAGCCGAACGTCATCTGCGTCAGGTCGTTCGTGCCGAACGAGAAGAATTCCGCCTCCTGGGCGATCTCGTCGGCCACGACCGCCGCCCGGGGCACTTCGATCATCGTGCCCACGAGGTACTTGACCCGGCGGCCGCGCCGCTTGAAGACCTCCTCGGCGGTGCGGACGACGACTTCCTTCTGATGCCGCAGCTCGTTGACGTGCCCCACCAGGGGAATCATGATTTCGGGGACGACGTCCCCGCCCACGTCGAGGGCCGCCTCAAAGATCGCCTCCGCCTGCATGGCGGTGATCTCCGGGTAGAGGATCCCCAGCCGGCAGCCCCGCAGCCCCATCATGGGGTTGAACTCGTGAAGCTCGTTCACGCGGCGCAGCAACCGCTCGTTCTCGGCGACGTTTTCGCCCTTGGCGATCTTGACCATGAGCTCCTCGCGCTTGGGCAGGAACTCGTGAAGCGGGGGATCGAGGGTCCGGATCGTCACGGGCTTCCCGCGGAGGGTTTCGAAAAGTCCCTTGAAGTCCTCGCGCTGGAACGGCAGGAGCTCGCGGAGCGCGGCCTTGCGCTCCTCCTCCGTCGTCGCCAGGATCATCCGCACGACCACGGGGAGGCGCTCCTCGGCGAAGAACATGTGCTCCGTGCGGCACAGGCCGATCCCTTCCGCCCCCAGAAGCGCGGCCATGCGGGCGTCGCGGGGGACGTCCGCGTTGGCCCGCACCCGAAGGCGCCGGACTTCGTCGGCCCACTTCATGAACGTGTCGAAGTATCCGAAGATCTCGGAGTCCTTCGGGTCCATCTTCCCGGCCAGGACCTGCAGAATGTCGCTCTCGCGCGTGGGGACGTCTCCCAGAAGCACCTCGCCCGTCGTGCCGTCGATCGAGACGTAGTCGCCCTCCCGGACCGTGAGGTCCCCCACGGAGAACCGGCGGCCGTGCTCGTCCACCTTGAGGGCCGAGCAGCCGACGACGGAGGGTTTTCCCATCTGCCGGCCGACGACGGCGGCGTGACTGGTCATGCCGCCCGTGGCGGTCAGAACTCCCTGGGCGGCCGCCATGCCGGCGATGTCGTCCGGGCAGGTTTCGGCCCGGACCAGAAGCACCCGATCGCCTTTCGCAGCCATTTCCACGGCCCGGTCGGCGTCGAAGACGGCCCGGCCCGCCGCCGCGCCCGGCGAGGCGTTCAGGCCCTTGGCCAGCACGCGGTGCTCCCTTCGCCGCTGGGGATCGAAGATCGGGTGAAGGAGCTGATTGAGCTGGAGCGGATCGACGCGAAGGAGCGCCTCCTCCTTGGTGATCAGCTTCTCCTTCACCATGTCCACCGCGATCCGCACCGCCGCGTGGCCCGTCCGCTTGCCGCTGCGGGTCTGAAGCATGTAGAGCTTCTCGTCCTGGACGGTGAACTCGAAGTCCTGGACGTCCCGGTAATGCTTCTCCAGCCGCTTGGTGATTTGGACGAGCTGGTCGTAGACCTTCGGAAGCGTGTCCTTGAGGGCGGAGATGGGCTGGGGCGTCCGGACGCCCGCCACGACGTCCTCGCCCTGGGCGTTGATGAGGAACTCCCCGTAGAAGCGGTTCTCGCCCGTCGAAGGATCGCGCGTGAAGCCGACGCCCGTTCCCGACCGGTCTCCGGAGTTTCCGAAGACCATGGCCTGAACGTTGACGGCCGTTCCCAGATCGTCCGGAATCTTGTTCATGCGCCGGTAGGTGATGGCGCGGGGGTTTTCCCAGGACTTGAAGACCGCGTCCCGGGCCAGGCAGAGCTGCTCCCAGGTGTCCTGGGGAAACTCCCGGCCGGCGCGCTCGCGGAAGAAGGTCTTGAACTCCTCGCAGAGTTCCTTGAGATCCTGGGCGGAAAGATCCACGTCGTTGCGGACTCCGCGTTCCTCTTTCTTGCGGTGCAGGATCTTCTCGAAATCCCCCTTGGGGACGCCGAAGACCACGTCGGCGAACATCATGATGAAGCGCCGGTAGCAGTCGTAGGCGAAGCGCTCGTTGTTGGTCTGCCGGGCCAGGCCGGCGACGGTTTCATCGTTGAGGCCCAGGTTGAGGATGGTGTCCATCATGCCGGGCATGGAGAACTTCGCGCCCGAGCGCACGGAGACGAGGAGGGGTTTCTTCGGATCCCCCAGGCGGCATCCGGTCGCCTGCTCGAGCCGCGCCAGGTATTTCCGCATGAGCGGATCCAGCGCCTTGGGGACTTTCTTGCCGTTGCGGTAGAACTCGGTGCAGACCTCGGTGGAGATCGTGAAACCGGGGGGCACGGGAATGCCCGCGCGGCTCATCTCGGCGAGTCCCGCTCCCTTGCCGCCGAGGATGTCCTTCATGTCCCCGCGGCCTTCGGCCTTCCCGTGGCCGAAGAAGTAGATCATCTGCTTCATGTCACGTTCCGCAAATGCACGCGCGCCGGAGCGGCGCGTAGTCCCAGTCCGGCGGGTAGGCGAAGTGCCACCCGTCGGCGCGTTTCACCTGATGCCGATGCCACGCCAGAGCCCGGTCCTTGAAGTACTCCAGATCCTCGGGCGAAAGATCCAGGACCCAGATCGTCATGAGGCGGGCGATCCGAAGGTCGCGGGAGAACCCGAACTCCGGAGCGCACACGCGCAGCCGTCCCGCCGCCGCGTCGGCCCGGTGCACGCGCAGCGCCGCCAGAAGCCGTCCGGACGTCTCGTAGGCGGTCAGCGCCGTCACGAACGCCTCGTAGGGCAGGCGCCGGCGCGCGTCGCCGGAAAGAAGCTCGTGGGCCTTGCCGAACTCGCCCGCGCGGACGAGCTCCTGGAAGACGCGGAACGCCTCCGCGGGATCCCGCAGGCGCTCCCGCAAGGGGCGATCCTGCGCCGGAAAAAAGCCGCCCGCCAGAAGCGCCAGAAAGAGCCCGCTCATGGGGGCGTGATTGTAGACGCGGCGGGCGGGGCTGTCAACGAACCGCCGAAGGCCGTTTCCCATTGACGATCCCGGCCGGCGGCGCCATAATTTTTCGCATGACTCCGCCCCGCAAGCTCCTGGGCAAGATTCTCGAAGAGATGAAGGTCGTCTCCGCCGCCCAGATCAAGGCGGCGCTGCGCAAGCAGATGCAGGAGTCGGGCAAGCGCCTGGGCGAGATCCTGGTGGAAATGCAGGCGGCCACTCCGGCCCAGATCACCGAGGCCCTGGCGCGCCAGCACGACCTGCCCTTCGTGGATCTGACGGCCTTCAAGCCCAGCCCCGAGGCGGTCAAGGCCGTGCCCCGCAACGTCTGCCAGGAGCACACGATCTTCCCGGTCAAGACGAACGGCAAGACCGTCACGATCGCGATCTCGGATCCGCTGGATCTGATGACGCTCGAGAACCTCAAGTTCATCCTCAACCGAGAAGTGACGTGCGTCCTGGCCCCGCGGGACGCGATCCAGCAGTCGATCGAGCGCTTCTACGGAAACCGCGAGACGTCGGCCATCTCGGACGCCATCGAGCAGGCCTCCAACACGGAGGTCCGCGTGCGGGGCGCCGAGACGTCGTCGGCCGCCGACGACGTCCGGGACGACGACGCTCCCGTCATCAAGTTCGTCCAGGTCATGATCGCCGAGGCGGTCAAGCAGCGCGCCAGCGACATCCACGTCGAGCCCATGGAGGATCGCCTTCGCATCCGGTACCGGATCGACGGCATCTGCCGGGAAGTTCAGGCCCCGCCCAAGCGGCTTCAGGGGGCGATCCTGTCGCGCATCAAGATCATGGCGGACATGGACATCGCCGAGAAACGCAAGCCCCAGGACGGGCGGATCCGGATCAGCGTGGAAGGGCGCGATCTCGACATCCGCGTGTCGGCGCTTCCGGCCACGCACGGCGAATCGATCGTCATGCGGCTCCTGGACAAGGAGAAGGGCCTGGTGGGCCTGGAAGAGCTGGGGTTCCACGCGACCGACTACAAGCGTTTCCAGAGCCTCATCAAGCGGCCCAACGGGATCATCCTCGTCACCGGCCCCACCGGAAGCGGAAAAACGACGACCCTCTACGCCGCGCTCAAGGAGCTCAACAAGCCCAACGTCAAGATCATCACGGCGGAAAACCCCGTCGAGTACAACATCGCCGGGATCAACCAGGCCCAGGTGAAGGCGTCGATCGGGATGACCTTCCAGCGGATCCTGAGGGCCATGTTGCGGCAGGCTCCCAACATCATCCTGGTGGGCGAAATCCGCGACGCGGAGACGGCGGAGATCGCCATCCAGGCGGCGCTCACGGGGCACCTGGTCTTTTCCACGCTTCACACGAACGACGCCCCCGGGGCCCTCACGCGCCTCATCGACATGGGGGTCAAGCCCTTCCTCGTGGCCTCGTCGATTCAGGCGGTGATGGCCCAGAGGCTCGTGCGAATCCTCTGCCCCGCATGCAAGGAGCCGGATCCCGACCCCGATCCGGTTCTCCTTCAGGCGCTGAGCATCCGCCCGGAAGACCTCAAAGGCAGAAAAATCTGCCGTCCGGTGGGATGCGACCAGTGCAAGAATACCGGCTACCGCGGCCGCAAGGGCATCTTCGAGCTCATGGAGATGAATTCCACGATGCGGGAGATGGTCTTCCGCAAGGAACCCGTCCAGAAGATCAAGGAGCAGGCCCGCCTTTCCGGCATGGTCACCCTCCTGGAGGACGGCGTGCGCAAGGTGCTCGACGGAATCACGTCCCTCGAGGAGGTCATGACGATCACCCATCGCGAGGACATCACCTACTGACCCGCCGGGGCGCCGCGTCCCCCGGGCTTCCCAGGAGGATATCGTGGTCGAACTCAACAAACTGCTTCAGCTCGTCGTCGACAAGCGCGCCAGCGACCTTCACCTCACCGTGGGACTGCCTCCGACGGTGCGCCTGAACGGAAGCCTCCGGCCGCTCAACCTCCCGCCGCTCACGCCCGACGAGACGGTTGCCTTCATGAAGGCGATCACGCCGGAGCGCATCCAGCAAGAGCTCAAGGAGAAGGGGGGCGGCGACTTCGGGTTCGCCTACGAGAAAAAAGCCCGCTTCCGGGTCGCCGTCTACATGCAGCGCGGAAACGTGGGGATCTCCCTGCGGCTGATCCCCTCGAAGCTCTTGAGCTTCGAAGAGATCGGGCTTCCCCCGTCGGTGAAAAACCTTCTCTTCCGCCCGCGCGGACTCATCCTCGTCACCGGCCCCACCGGCAGCGGCAAGACCACGACCCTGGCTACGATGATCGACTTCATCAACCAGGA
This sequence comes from Planctomycetota bacterium, assembly GCA_035574235.1. Classification (NCBI taxonomy): domain Bacteria; kingdom Pseudomonadati; phylum Planctomycetota; species Planctomycetota bacterium. The sequence continues at coordinate 11,560 of DATLZA010000024.1, forward strand.
AAACGACTGCCACATCATCACGATCGAGGATCCCATCGAGTACTACCACGAGCACAAAAAGTCGATCATCACCCAGCGCGAGCTCGGAAACGACGTCGGATCCTTCGCGGAGGCCCTGCGCCGCGGCCTGCGCATGGACCCGGACGTCATGCTCGTGGGCGAAATGCGCGACCTCGAAACGATCCAGGCGGCCATCACGGCGGCCGAAACGGGCCACCTCGTCTTCGGAACGCTTCACACGACGGGCGCGGCGCGCACGATCAACCGCATGGTGGACGTCTTCCCCGTCGAGCAGCAGGAACAGATCCGCGCGCAGCTCTCCCAGGCGCTCCTGGCGGTCATCTCCCAGCAGCTCCTGCCCCGCGCCGACGGCTCCGGGGTCGTGGCCGCCTTCGAGATCATGATCATCAACTCCGCCATCGAGCACATGATCCGCGAAAACCAGACCCACAAGATCACCAGCGCGATCCAGACCGGAGCCCAGCAGGGGATGATCCTTCTGGACGACTTCCTCTACAACCTCTTCCTCCAGAAGAAGATCACCTACCAGACGATGATGATGGCGGCGCAGAACCCCTCGGACCTCGAACAGAAGGTCAAGGAGTACTCGTACGCCGCGCGGAAGTAGCGCGCGCTACTCCAGGTGGCCGTGCGGCCATTCGGCCTCGACCTCGCACCGCCAGCACCATTCCGTCCGGCCATGGCGGTGGCCGACCCCGGCGTCCCGGTGGCATTCGCGGCAGTACTGAGTCACGCCGTGGACGTGATCGGGCGCGTGCTCGACCTCATGCTCCAGGCACAGGCGCGTGACGTCGCAGCGATGACCCGCCCCCGCCTCCCGCAGGCACGTCCGGCAGTAGACGGTCTTCCCGTGGATGTGATTGGCCCCGGCTTCCTGGTTGCACGTACCGCAATAGGTCGTGATGCCCCGGACCGTCTGCGGCGGAACCATGCGGTGACACCGCTCGCAGCCCCGCGGCCCCAGAAGCGATCGCCGGTCCGTCCGGCACGTCAGACACGTGCGGGCATCCAGACACTCGTGCCGGGCCGCCATGAGCGTATCGTCGTTCGGGCAGTGCCAGACGACTTCGTGCAGATGACGCGCCCCCGCCTCGCGCTCGCAGAGGACGCACGGGTACGTCAACCCGCACCGGTGGCCTTCATAAACCCTGAGGTTGCAACGGTGGCACCAGCCGGCCTCCCGCGCCGGAGAGCGCTCGCGCTCCTCGAAGACCTTGGCCGCCGGCGGAAGATCCCCATCCGAAGCGCCTCCCGCGCAACCCAGCACGGCCCAAAGCCCCACCACCCCGATTCGATGCTTCATCGTCCGTCCCCCAATGCGCCCGGCTCCATTCTACGCGCGCACTTCCCTCTGTCCACGATTCCGCGTCGCCCCATGAACGGTTCGGCCAAGATCCCTACATTTACAAGACGCCCGATCCCCATCAATCCTTCTGGAAACAAAAAACGCCCGGTCCCCAACGCGCGGAACCGGGCGTCAAAAATTAGAGCTGGCTGACGAAAGGGGCGAGCCTATTTAACAATTTCGCCAGCCAGCCAGATTTTTTCTTGCTCCAACTGCCCGAACCACCAGTTAATAAGCAAATGCCGGGCCAAACACTGGATTGACGCACAATTCACCGCCTACGTAAGATATTTGAAAGTAATGACTTAAGATACAAACCCACTCGTCGATTAGAAGACTTCAGCAACGGCTGTAAAGCTGCCTTTACATATGTAAACCGCATTTTGGTCGTAGCGAGTCGCTCCACGCCCCCTCACTACCGGACGAAGAAAAAGCCGCAAGGGACCACCCGCCCGCGCTTCCACTGAAAAAACCCCAGCTCCTCCTGGCACGGGTCCACGACGAGCGCGAACATCCAGGGAAGGTTGAAGAAGTGCTGGTGAATGAAAAGGTCCATTCCCGAAAGGAACACCCCATAACCCGGATGCGTGTGATGCCAGCCCACCAGGAGCTTTTCCCCGTACCGGTCAATCCTCTCCCGCGTGATCGCGCTCCACGAGTCGTGCGTGAACCGGAAACTCGCCGGCCCGTTTCGATAGTGCCGGGCCCGAATGTACCCCCCGATCTCCACATACGGGAGCCCCTGGTGCGCGTAAAGATCCCCGACGAACACCCCTCCCAGCTCGTGCCGCAGGTCGCTCAGCGACCACGACCAGACGTCCCGGAGAATCGCCTCCGTCAGGAAGATGCCCAAATCCCCCGCCTCGATGACGCCTTTGGGCTCGACGCGCCGCGACGGGTCCCGGCTGGGAATGAGCTTCTCGATGGGCTGGACGTACTCCAGGCCTCCGGAAACCTCGATCCCCTCGTCCCCCGCCGACATGAGCCGCTATTCGATGATGAGCAGATCGTCCCGCCCCGGCGCCGGACGAGGAACCGGCCGGGAAGGCAGCGGCGGAACCGGCGTGTTCTCGTCGATCACCAGAATCTCCTCGCCGTCCGCCGCGGCGCGGCCGATCGGAGGCGCCTCGCGCGCAGGCGCCGCCTCCAAGCGGATGACGTTGTCCCCCACCGTGCGTGCCAGCCGGTCCCTCAGAGGCCGCCCGTCCAGAGGAAACTCATACTGCGTCTGAGCCTCGCACCACCGCGCCGCCGCGTAGTTGTAGGCGCTCTTGGAATCGTAGTTCGCGTACCGCACCATGTCCCACAGCATCTCGCAGAGATCCGCCAGCCCCAGACTCGGCACCCAGTGGGTCGAATATCCCCCCAGACACACCGCGCCCACCGCGGAAATGTTGGGATGATAAATGCTCGTCAGCCATTGCAGATCCGGCCGGCTCCGCGGATAGTCGATGCCCAGGCGGATCTCCACCCGATGGACGTCCGCCGGCTCGACCGGCTCGGACTCGCTGCGCCGCATGAGCCCCCGCCCCCGGAAGGTCACCAGATACCGCTCCGGAGGATCTCCGAAGGCCTGGTAATCGAAAATCGTGGACTGCTCTTTCAGGCGCCGGAGCGCTTCGGCGTCCGTCCTGAGGCGCCGGCCCCGGGGCGTGTCGAAAAAGCCCATGCCCCTACCCCGCCACGATCTCCGGATAAACGATCAGGTGATCGCCGTCCTTGACCCCGGCCTGCGGAAGCGTCTGATTCTCGAGAAGGCGCTTGCCCCCTTCCTTGTGGTCCAGACTGTAGCTCATGGGCGTCCCGTCCGGCGCCGTGACCGGAAGCTGCATCTTGGTGATGATGTTCGGGATGATGCGCTTGACTTCGACGGTCGGCGAGATCCGGGCCTTGACGCTCTTGGCTCCGGTCTGGTCGAGAAAGGTGACCTGGATCCCTTCGCCTTCGGGCATGGACGGCCTCCTCCTGCTTCTACCCCCTAAGACGACCCCTGTATTGTAGCGTTACGACCCCGGACGCCGAACCCCCTTTCACTCGCATCTCAACGCCTCCTCGCGATCCGCCGCCAGGCGCGCCCATACGCCGCCTCCCCCGCGCGTGACCACCCGCACGACGTCGAAGGGCGCCACCCCCGATTCCCGCAAGGGGCGCGCGGCGCGCGGGTCCCCCCGCTCGATCTCGTGAACGATCCGCGCCCGCGCCGGGCCTCCGCACCGCGGACACGATCCCGCCTCGCGTTCCGAAACCCGCGCCCGCGGCCGGCCCACCTCCCGCCGCGCGCCGCACGACGGGCATTCGATCGAAACCACAAGGTCCCGGTCGAGAAGGATCCTCTCCCCGCCCGTGGCCTCGAGGAGCGCCTCCGCCGGATCCTCCGCGCTGACGGGCACGTCCGCCACGTTCCCGTACGTCTCGTGCGACAGGCAATCCGCGCGGCGAGGAAAACGCGTCACGTAGAACGTGTTGGCCGCCCCATTGAAGACGATCGCCGATCCCTCCCGCACCGGAAGCCCGTGCAGAATCTTGAGCGCCTCCTGAACCTGAAGCCCCGCCACGATCGAGGCCGTCGTGGGCGCGGTCGGCACCTTGCCCTCGGCCACGTCCCCGCGCCCGAGCATCGGACACGAGTACCGCAGGTTGATGAGCGCATAGTCCCGTTCCGTCATGGCGCACTCGTAACAGGACCCGTCGGGCGGAACGAAAACCTTCACCACGCCCATGAGTTCCTGAATCGCCCCGTCCACCCAGGGGCGCCCCGCCTTCCAGCACTGACGGTTGACCCACAGCCGCGCCTCGCGGTTGTCCAGCCCCCCGATCACCACGTCCATCGCGGCGAAGAGCCCCAGCCCCGCGTCCGTGCGCACGTCCCCGAGAATCCCCCGCACGCGCACCTCGGGATTGATCGCTTTCACCGCCCGGGCGGCGCACTCGCTCTTGGGCCGGCCGCGGTCGGACTCGCGGTATAGAACGCTCCGGGCGAGATTGGCCGCCTCGACGACGTCCCGATCGATCACGTAAAGGCGGCCGACCCCGAGAAGCGCCAGGTTCTTCAGGACCTCGCTTCCCAGCGCCCCCGCGCCCACGACCAGAATCCGCGCCTCGCGCAGCCGTTCCTGGCGCCACCAGGGAATCAGGCGCAGGCTCGCGTAACGGTCGGACTCGTCGATGAGAAACGGTTCCTCCGCCATGCCGGCGAGTCTACCACACTTGGTATAATCGAAGCATGGACGAGCTGGACCTGGCCCGCAAGGCCGTCCGGCGGCGGTTCCTGACGGAGGAACAGCTCCGCGAGGCCCTCTCCTTCGCGGAAGGCGGCCGCTCCCTTCTGGCGGTCCTCCTCGATCTGGGCTACCTGCGGCCCGCGCAGCTTCTGGAACTCGGCGACGCGCCGCCCCCGCCGCCGCCTCCCCCGCGCCGCCCGCGCATCGCCCCCTGGGTCTTCCTCTCCGCCGCGATTCTCCTGATCGCCGGGGCCGCCGCCCGCGGACGGCTCCGCGTTTCCCCGCCCCCCGCGCCGCCCCCTTCCGCCGCCCCCTCAAGCGTTCCGGCGGGACCGAGCTTCCGCGCGCTCCTGGCGCGCCGGGCCGGCGAAATCCTCCGGCGGACCGAAGCCGGGCTTTCCCCCGAGGGACGCCCGCCCGAAAGCGCGCTCCCGGCGCTGCGCCGCGCCGCGGCGCTCCTCGAAGAGGCCCTCGACCACGACGCCCGCGACGCCGACCTCCTCCTGGCGCTGGCCCGAACCCGCGAGCTCCTCGACCAATGGGAGGACGCCGCGGAGCTCTACCGCGCCGCGCTCCGGCGCCGGCCGGACGATCCCGCGGCGCTCACCGGAGCCGCCCGCGTGGCTCTTCTCATGCTCGACTACCGCGAAGGGTTCCGGCACGCGGACCGCGCCTGCAGGCTGTCGACCTCCGCCGAGCCGCTCCTTCTCCGGGGACAGGCCCGCGCCGGGTTGGGCGATCGGGAGGGCGCGCGCCGCGACTTCCTGGCCGCCGCCGAGCGGGAGCCGCGCTGCCGGGACCGCGCCGCCCGCCTCCTGCGCAAGCTCGACGCGCCCCCCTAGCAGGCGTCCGTCAGAAAATCTGCTTGCCCAGGGCCGACAGGATGAGCTCGCTTCCCAGCTCGGCCGTCGAATTGCGCACGTCGAGAATCGGGTTGATCTCCACCATGTCGAAGGACGTCAGCAGCCGCGCGTCGGCCACCATCTCCAGGCAGAGGTGGGCCTCCCGATAGGTCAGCCCCCCCTTCTTGGGCGTCCCCACGCCCAGGGCGACGCTCGGGTCGATCGAATCGATGTCGAAGCTCACGTGGATCCCCGCCGTGCCCCGCGACGCGCGCTCGATGGCCTCCTCCAGCACGTGGGAGACGCCGTGGCGGTCGATGTCCTTCATCGTGAAAACGTACACGCCGCTCTCGGCGATGAGCTTCTTCTCGCGGTCGTCGAGATCCCGCACGCCGATGAGGCAGGCGTTGGCGTAGTGCACCTTCGGGCGCACGCCGCCCACGGACGCCAGGCGCTCGTCCCCCATGCCCAGGACGTGCGCCAGGGGCATCCCGTGAACGTTGCCGGAGTTGGTGGATTCGGGCGTGTTCATGTCGCCGTGCGCGTCGAACCAGAGAAGCCCCAGGCGCTCGTTGCGCTCCCGGTAGAAGCGCGCGACGCCCGCGATCGACCCCATGGCCAGCGAATGATCGCCTCCCAGGGTCACCGGCAGGCGCCCGTCCCGGAGCGCGCCGTAGACCCGCGCGCAGACGTCCTCGCACACCTTGGCGATCGCCTCGGCGTACTTCATGCGCGGGTCGCCGATCTCGCACTCCTCCGGAAGCGGCACGTCCACGTCGCCCGTGTCCACGACGTCGTAGCCGAGCCGGCGGATGCGTTCGGCCAGCCCGGTCACCCGCAGCGCGCTCGGCCCCATGTCCACGCCGCGCCGGTTGGCCCCCAGGTCCAGGGGCACCCCGATGAGGGCCGCCTTCTTGATCACCCTCTTATTATATCGATCCCCCTTCCCGGAATCCCGGGACTCCGGGGTATCATCCCGGAGATGGAAAAAGCGAGACCTCCCGCGGCCGTCCGTGTCCTCCGGTCCGCGGGTCTGGCCGCGGGGCTCGTCCTGGTTCTCGGAGCCGGCTTCGTCATGATCTTCGAAGAGTCGTTCATCTATTTCCCCCGCCGGGGCGACGTCGGTCCCTCGCCCGGCGAGGACATCTTCCTCGCGGCCTCCGACGGCGTGCGGCTCCACGGCTGGTTCGTGACGCACCCGGAGGCGCGCTTCGCGATCCTCTGGTTCCACGGCAACGCCGGCAACCTCGAGGACCGCCGGGATCTCCTAGCCGACCTTCGGTCGCTGCCGGCGGACGTCTTCGCGTTGGACTATCGCGGCTACGGCCGCAGCGAGGGAACGCCCTCCGAAGAGGGGCTCTACCGGGACGCGCGGGCGGCTTACGAATGGCTTCGAACGCGCCGGCCTCCCGAACGCATCGTGATCTTCGGAAAATCGCTCGGCGGCGGACCGGCGTGCGATCTGGCCGCGCAGGTCCCCGCCGCGGGGCTCATCCTCCAGTCCGCCTTCACGAGCGCCCGCGACATGGCGTCCCGCGTCATGCCGCTTTTTCCCGCCCGGTGGTTCATGCGGACGCGGTTCGACAACCGCTCCAAAGTCGCCCGCATCGCCTGTCCGAAGCTCTTCATCCACAGCCGCTCCGACGAGATCATCCCCTTTCGAATGGGGGAGGAGCTTTACGCCGCGGCGGCGGAGCCCAAGGAACACGCGTGGTTCGACGGCGCCGGGCACAACGATCTCTGGATCGTCCGCCGCCGGGAGTATCGGGCGCGCCTGTCGGCGTTTCTGGAAATGCTGGAACGCTGACTAGGCGCTCGGGAGCGAAAGCCGGATCCCTCCGCCCGGGAGGCGACGGACGCGCGCCTCCCGCGAAGCCAGGAGCGGCCGGCACGCCGAGAGTTCCCGGCACTCCACCCGGCGTCCTCCCGGAGGCCCGGAGAATTCCACCCACACGTTCCCCTTCCCTTTCCCCAGCCGAACGCATACCCCGCCCGCCCGGCGAGCAAACGCCAGAAGAAGACATCGAAGGATCATGCGAACGGCGTCCGCCCGGCCCCGCACCGCCGGCACTTCATCCGGGAAACGCAACCGGACCTTGCCCCGCAGGAGCCTCGCTTCTTCCCGCAGCGCCGCCAGCAGCGCCTGGGAGAGGTCGAGCGGTCCCTCCCGGCCTCCGAGCGCCTGCGCCACCACCGCCCGGCCCAGCACGGCGGCGTCCGCCCCCGCCCCACCCGCCCTCCGGCGGGCGACGACGAAGAGATAGGTCCTTCTTCCGATCTTCACCGGGCCGCTCGTTACCTCCACCGTCCGGCCTTCCAGGGGCAGGAGAAACTTCACCGTTTCCCCCTTGAGTTTCCGCGCATGAAGCCGAAGAAGATCCGCGTGCGTCGGCGGAGGGCAAAACTCCAGATAGTTGCGCCCGATCAGCGCGCCGGGAACAACCCCGGCCAGGCGATGCGCGGCGGCGTTCGCCCACAGGATCTGTCCCGTCCGGTCGAGCGCCAGAAACGCCTCGGCCCCTTTTCGGTTCTTCACGCGCACAACCGTCCTCGCACATGTCTTATACGCAAAGAACCGTTTCGCGTGGGACCGGCCCCGCGGCGTGCGATCCCAAAAGAAAAGCCGCCCTGACGGGCGGCCTTTCGGATTCCGTTCGAGCCCGACGGGCCCTTACACGCCGGGGTTCCCTCAGCCGGCGAAGTTGCGGTTCCCTTCCGGAGCCGGCTTCCCGCCGAGAGCGGCCTCGATCGCCTCGACGAGCGGATCCTTTCCGTTCCGGGTGATCCCGCCCCTCCAGAACAGCTTGCCCCCGGCGAAGACGTACGCGGAGTTCACCTTCTTGGCCCCGAGAGCCTTGCCGATCTTCTTGTCTCCGTCATGAACGATCGGGTAGGCGATCCCGTTCTCCTTGGCGTACGCCTGGAGCTTGTCCGGACTGTCCCCGTACGAACTCACCGCGATGAAGGCCACCTTGGGATTGTCGGCGAACTTCTTGGCGACCTCCGTGGCGCGCGGAATGCAGGGCTTGCCGGACGGACAGTCCACCGACCAGGAAACGATCACGACGACCTTCTCCTTGGCCAGCTCCGCCAGATTGCACGACTTCCCGTCGAGCGACTTGAGCTCGACCGCCGGAGCCGCGGCCCCGACGTCCAGTCCCTGGGGCGCCAGAAGCGCCAGAAGTGCAGCCACGCCCAATGCCGGCTTCATACCGAACCCTCCTGCAAAGTCTGCTTCCTCACGCCGCCTGCGCGGCCTTAAAAAACAAAAAGACCCCCACCGCGGGGGTCGGAATTTCAGCCTTCCAGGCTCGCCCGCCCGACTTCCGGAATCAGCTGTACGGAAGAATCCGAAGCTGCATCGACGTCCCTGCTCCTTCCTGAGGATCGATATTATATACGCGGAAGATCAACCCGGAGCGGCGGGGAATCGGCGGGCGGAGCAACCTTACTCGAACAGCCGCGGATACCGCACGGGGGTGGAGAGAATGAGCGCCCCCATCGCGGTCGTGTAAACCGGCCCGCCGAAGGCGCACCAGCGATCGAAGGCTGCCGGCCAGGAGCCGTCCGCCGCCTGGCTCCGCAGGAGCCGATCCCGCAGCGGACTCCACCACCGGGTCCACGAGTCCCCGCCGAGCTGATGCATCGCCAGCGATCCGAAAAAGCCGAAGTAGAGGTCGTTGAGCATGTACCGCCCCGGCTCGGTCCCCAGGATCGCCGGGCGCTCCAGGATCACCTGCGCCTGCCGTCCCAGAAGCTCCAGATCCGGCGTGTGCGTGGACAGGAGGTGCGAAAGCATCCCCACCGCCGTCGTTCCGTGATACCCGTTCGGAAAGTTCAGGCGGCTCCGATACCCCACGCGGCCCTCGGCGTCCGTCATCCGCGCCACCTGCCCGTGCGCCTGAAGAAGCGCCGGAATCACCCCCTGGTTGCCCCCGAGAAGCGCCAGGCGCAGAAGCAGGATCTGCCATCCTCCCACCGACGTGTCGTTGTTGGGCGAACGCGCCGAATATCCCCAGCCGCCCTCCCCGTTCTGGGCCGACAGGGTGAACGACACCGCCATGGTCGCCGCGCTCTGAAGCGCCTCGTCGCGGGTCATGAGCGCCGCTTCCAGCACCGCCAGAGCCGCCACGGCATGGTTGTACATGTAATTGCCCGCATCCGGACCGATCAGGCCGGACGCGCGCTGCTCGGCCAGGAGGAAATCCAGTCCCTTCTGGACCACGCGCGTGTAGTCTCCGGCGCGCGTCGTATGCCCCTCGCCCAGGAACGCCAGAAGCGCCAGCCCCGTCAGTCCGACCGAGTACGAATACTCCCCCCCCGGATCGGCCCGCAGCGTCGGCCCGCTCCACCTGCCGTCGGGCTCCTGCTGGCGCGCCAGCCAGTCGAGCGCCGCCCGAATCGCTCCCTCCGTCCCGGAGCCCCCGTAGGCCTCCCGGAGCACCCGGCGCTGGGACTCCGTGCAGCGGCCGTCGAAAAAAGCCAGGAGCCGGCGGTCCTTGGGCAGCCTCTGGCGCCAGAGGGCGCTCGTCGGAAGGATCTTCTCGAGGTTGGCGCGGGGAAGCGGTTTCGGGCGAACGACCGGCTCGCCGCCCGAGGGAGGCGTATACTCTCCCTCTTCCGGATCCCGGGAGGGAATGTGGGCGAACCGCTCGGACGTCCGCCCCCTCGGCGGCCCTTCCTGAAAAGAGGGCGCGTCGCGCTCCGACCGGTACGGATGCGCGTAGAGCGCCTCTTCCTCCTCGATCTCCCGCGGACTCCGCGGCGTGAAAAGCAAAAGCGTCGCCACCGCGATCAGGATCACATGCGCCGCCACCGAGATGGCCCACGCCGGCACGTAGGAAAGCGTCTGCCGCAGCGACGCCCAGAAGCCCAGGGGAACGGGCCTCCGCGGCGCTTCCAGAAACTCCGGGTGAGCCCGCAGGAACGCCTCGCGAACTCTCCACCGAAAGCCGGGCGAGGGCTCGACGGTTTCCAGCTTCCCCAGGGCCTTCAGCACCCGGTCGAACTTCTCGAGCTCCCTTCCGCACAGGGAACACCCCTCGAAGTGCGCCCGGAGCGTTTCCCGATCGGCCTCCGGCACCTCTCCTTTGAGAAAGGCGGTGATCTCGGCGGACTTGTCGCACTTCATGCCGGCTTCTCCGCCTCGTCCGCCAGAAGAGTCTTCAGCCGCTCCATCGCCGCGTGCATCCGGGATTTCACCGTTCCCACCGGAATATCGAGAATCTGCGCGATCTCCTGATACTTCATTCCCTGAAGCTCGCTCAGGATCACCACCGCCTTCTGCTCCTCGGGCAGCCGATCCAGCGCCCGCCGAAGCGCCTCCTGCGCCTCCCTCCGGGACAGCACGTCCACCGGCGTGGGACCTTCCGCCGGAAGCCGCGCCGCGAGAGACGCCCCCTCCCCGTCGCGCGCCGTCACCGCTTCGAGCGACACCGGCCGGCCTCCGTGCGCCGCCTCGGACCGCATCCGGTCGATCCAGAGATTCCGCGCCACGCGGAAAAGAAACGTCGTGAACTTGGCCTGCGGCTCGTAGCGGTCCAGATGCGCGTACAGCCGCAGAAAGACCTCCTGCGCGCAGTCCTCCGCCGCCTGCCGGTCCCAGGTCAAGTGATAGAAAAAATTTATCAGAGAGCGCTGATGACGGTCGACGAGCGCCTGGAAGGCCGCCAGCTTTCCCTTCTGAAAGGCGGCCACCAGCTCCGCGTCGCTCAGTTTGGCTCCGTCACCTTCCATACAAACGGCGCTCAGGCCGAAAGGTTCGCCGCGCGCAGGACCTCCGCGCTTCGCGGGCCCCGGGGCTCGAACCGCAGGCGGCGCGACGAGGGACCCGTCACCTCGAAACTCACCCGCAGGTGATCCCCCAGGAGGCCCTCGTCCACCTTGTCCCCCCATTCCAGGACGACGACGGCATCGTCCCTCACGTCGTAAAAGCCCAGGGCCGCCAGATCGGGCGCCTCCAGCCGGTAAAGATCGAAATGGGCCAGCGGCACCCGGGCCGCATAAAGGTTCAGGAGAACGAAGGTGGGACTCGTCACCCCGCCTTCGCCGGACACCCCCAGCCCCCGCGCCACTCCTTTGACGAAACGAGTCTTCCCCGCCCCCAGTTCGCCCACCAGCGCCATCCGGACGCCCGGCCCGGACGCCGCTCCCAGACGGCGGCCCAGCTCCTCGGTCTCCTCGGGCGAATGCGTCTCCCGTTCGATCATGACCCGAACCGGTGCTCCCAGCCGCGCGCCTCCAGGACCTCCTCCCGGCCGTCCCGCCGCGCCAGACGCAGGCCCGGCCGGCGCTCCACCCGGCCGATCACCCGGCCCAGACGCGCCCGCTCGAGGGCCGGCCCTTCCTCCGCCGGCAGGGCGAAGAGAAGCTCGTAATCCTCCCCGTCCGCCAGCGCGTGATCCAGCGGCGATCGACCGTCGCGCCGAGCCATCGTCCGGGCGGCCGCCGAAATCGGAATCCGGGCCTCCTCGAGCGCGGCGCCGACCCCGCCGGCCTCGCACAGATGCCCCAGATCGCGAAGCAGCCCGTCCGAAAGATCGATCATCGCCCGCACGCGGAAGCGCCGCCGGATCTCCTGCGCCTCCCGCACGCGCGGCACGAACCGCAGGTGCTTGCCCAGAAGCGACCCGCCGAGCGCCCCGGTCACGGCGAGCGCATCCCCCGGGCGGGCCCCCGAGCGCCGCAGCGGCGGCCCGCCCCGCACCTCGCCCAGAAGCGCCACGCTCAGGGCCAGTCCCCCGGCGTGCGAGGCCACGTCGCCTCCCACGATCGCCACCCCGAACCGTCGCGCCGTCCGCTCCATCCCCAGGATCACCCGCCGCACCTCCGATTCCTCCATCTCTCGCGGAATCATCATCGCCGCCAGCGCGAACGCCGGCACCGCCCCCATGGCCGCCACGTCGCTCAGCGGACGCGCCATCGCCTTGTGGCCGATGTCTTCCGGACGCGCGGTCCGACGGTCGAAGTGAACGCCTTCGAGGACGCTGTCGATCTTGAAGACGGCAAGTCCCCGCCCGAGTCGGAGCACCGCCGCGTCGTCTCCGGAGTCCACGACGATGCGGCCGTTGCGCCGCGGCAGGCGCGCCCGGATCCAGCGCAGAAGCTCCAGCTCGCTCACCGCCGCGGCCTCCCGACGGACCCGAGCGCCGCCCGGGTCATCCCGCAAGGTACGGGCGGATGTACGCGGCGGCCTGGCGCGCCACCTCGATCGGGTTTTCCTGGAAGGGATAAAGCTCGATCGTCACCCAGCCCGAATATCCGATCGCCCGGAGCGACTCGAAGATGGCCCGATAGTCGAGCGCCCCCCGGCCGGGCGGAAGATGGAAATGCACGCGGTCGGCGGCGATGTCCTCGAGATGAAAGTGAAGCGCCCTCCGGCCCACGCCCCGGATGAGCTCCGCGGGATCCTCCCCCACGCAGTAGAAGTGCCCGATGTCGAAATTGAGGCCCACCCCGGGATAGTCCACGTACCGGTCCGCGAACTCCTCGTATTCGCGGCCCCGCTCGATCAGAAGCGTCGGCTCGGGCTCCACGCAGACGGTGACGCCCTTCTCGACCGCCCGCTCGGCGGCCCTCCGAAGCCCCTCCGAGAAGAGACGATAGCCCTCTTCCCGCGAACGCCCCTCCAGGGGCCCCCCGGGCTCGGTCGAGATCGTCCGGGCGCCGACGGCCGCCGCCACGTCCACGCAGGCCGCCGTGTGCCGGATCCGCGCCTCCCGCACGTCCGGATCGCGGTCGATCCAGCTCGGCCAGTGAAACGTCCCCGAGCGGCCCGTCTTCGGGTCCTTGTACGCGCACATCATGAAGGCGTTGACGTTGGAAACCTTCAGGCGGTGCTTCTCGAGCGCCCGGCGGATGGAGTCCAGGCGGGCGGGCGTCAGGTCCTCGGGCCAGGCATGCGGCCGGTCGGCCATGAGTTCCAGCCCTTCGTATCCGAGATCCGCCAGGATCCCGATGGTTTCCTCGATGGAATAGCCGCGGAAGGCGTTGGAACTGAAGGCGAGCTTCATCCGGCCTATGATAAGCCGCGACGCCCCGCCTTGACAAGCCCCGCAGGGTGTGTCATCATTCCCCGGTTCCATGGGGAAAGAGCTTCCGCACCCCCACGAGTTCAAGGACACCTACCAGTTCCGCTTCGTCCGCAAGATCGCCGAAGGGGGCATGGGCTCGATTTACGAGGCCGTGCTCTACGGCTCCGAAGGGTTTGAAAAGACCGTCACGATCAAGACGATCCGGGAGCGCTACTCCGGCGACCGCGACTTCGTGGACCTTTTCATCGGCGAAGCCAAGCTCGTGGCCGATCTGGTCCACCAGAACATCGTGCAGATCTACAAGCTGGGCAAGATCGGCAACACGTACTACATCGCGATGGAGTACGTCCACGGGGTGAACCTCCAGGAGTTCATGCAGCGCCACCACGAGCTCCGCCGCCGCGTGCCCGTCGATCTGGGGGCGTTCATCGTCTCGCGCGTCTGCCGGGGTCTCGAATACGCCCACTCCAAGCGGGATAAGCACGGCACGCCGCTCGGGGTCGTCCATCGCGACATCTCGCCCAAAAACCTCATGATCTCGTCCGAAGGCGAGGTCAAAATCACCGACTTCGGCATCGCCAAGGCCCGCAACCTCATGAAGGACCAGGAAGGCCAGGTCCTCATGGGCAAGGCCCAGTACATGTCTCCCGAACAGGCTCAGTACATGCCCACCGACGCCCGCAGCGACATCTTCTCCCTGGGCGTCGTGATGTTCGAACTGCTGACCGGCCGGTCCATCTTCGGCGGCGCCACGGACGACACGACCCAGATCCTCGAAAACGTCGTCGTGCGGGAGATCCCCCGCCCGCGCGATCTCAACCCCGAGATCCCTGAGCCCCTCGAGAAAATCATGCTCAAGGCGCTCGAGCGCAACCTCACGCGGCGCTACCAGGATGCCGGAAAGATGGGCTACGACATCGAGTACTTCATGTACCACAAGGGCTACGGCCCCACGATCGTCACGCTCGAAAAATACATGCGCCAGCTCTTTCCCCACCTCTACGTGGCCCCTTTGGAGCGCCAGGATCACGGCATCCTGCCGGTTTCCCAGGCCTCCGAAGCCGACCGGGCGCTGGCGGAGGCGCCGACCGTGGTCGATCCGAAGGCTCCTCCGAAGAAATAGTTGACACCGCGGAGGCGCCCGGGTAGGGTGAGACGCCCTGAACGACGGGAAAATCCATGGGATACATCTGGAAGAGCCGCAACCGGCGCCGTAAGAACAAGCATGGTTTCCGCGCCCGCATGAAGACCAAGGGCGGGCGCAAGGTCCTGGCCGCCCGCCGCCGTCGCGGCTGCTGGAAGCTCACCGTCAGCGACGAACCCAACGTCCGGCGTCACCGCGGCTGCGTGCACGGGTAGGCGGCCTCCCGGCGGGCCGCCATGATCGCCCTCCTCCAGCGCGTCCTCGAAGCGTCCGTCACCGTCGAGGGGGCCGTCGTCGGCGCGATCGGAAGAGGGCTCCTGATCTTCCTGGGCGTCGAACGCGGCGACGGCGACCCGCAGGCCGATGCCCTGGCCCGCAAGATCGCCGGACTTCGCCTCTTCGAAGACCCCGCCGGAAAAATGAACCTTTCCAACGAGGACATCGGCGGAGACTATCTCGTCGTATCCCAGTTCACCCTGTGCGCGGATCTCTCGCGCGGAAAACGTCCCGGCTTCGACCGCGCCCTGCCTCCGCCCGAATCGGAGCGCCTCTACCGGCGCTTCTGCGAACGTCTCGCCGCCGACACCGGCCGTCCGGTGCGGACCGGAACCTTCGGCGCCTCGATGATCGTGAGCCTGAAAAACGAGGGTCCGGCGACCTTCCTCGTCCGGGTGCCGCCCGATCAGACCCGCGCCGGAGACGCGGGATAGACGGAGTAACGCTCCCCTTCCCCGACGCGGGCGAACGTCAGCGCCACCCCCGCCACGTCCGCCCGCACGTTCCTGAGCAGATGGCGCGTCCATCCGAGCGCGCGGCGGTCCGAAAGGCCGGACCGCACGACCCACACGTTCGTGTCCACCAGCCGCGCCAGCGTCACCGCCTCCCCCGCCCCCCGCACCGGAGGCCCGTCGCAGAGAACGACGTCGTAGCGTTCCCGCAGGGCCCGCAGAAGATCGACCATGCGGGAGGACTCCAGAAGTTCCCCGGGCAGGTCCTCCGTCGGTCCCGACGGAAGAAGAAAAAGCGTCGCCACGTCGGTGGCGGCCATGAAGAAATTCGGCTCGTCCGCGCCCAGCAGGTAGGTCGAAAGCCCCTGGCTGTTGTCGATCCCGAAGATCTCATGCAGCCGCGGCGAGCGCAGGTCCGCATCGACGAGCGCGACCGAAAGCCCCTTGCGCGCCAGCGCCACGGCCAGGTTGGCGGCGACCGTGGTCTTGCCCTCCCCGGGTCGGGCGCTCGTGACCCCCACGGTGCGGAACTCCCGCTCCGCCAGATACCCCCGCAGAACCGCGGCGGCGGCGCTGTAGATCTCCGAAAGCGGATCCTTCGGGTGCAGTCCGAGAACGAGCGGCTGCCCGGCCGGCGGAATCTGGGCCAGACCCGGCAGGTTGAGATACCGCTTGACGTCCGCGTCCGTGCGCACGCGACGATCGAACCGGTCCGCCAGGAACCCCACGCCCACCGCCCCCGCAAGCGACGCCGGGATCGCCCAGAGGAGAATTCCGGCCGCGCCGCCGCGCCCCCGGGTCTCCGCCGTCTCGTGCTCCACGGAGACCTGAACGCCCTCGCGTGCGGCGCGCGCGGTTTCGATCCGCCGGACCAGATCTTCGGCCGCGGTCAGGCGGGCCCTCAAATGCTCAAGCTCCGCCCGCCGGGGCTCCGCGCGCCGCTCCTCGTCCTCCAGGTCGCGCAGCTCCAGCATCCGGCGAAGCCTCCGCTCGTCCAGACGGCGCAGAGCCAGGTCGAGGTCGGACGCCTCCTGTCTCAGGGCGACGATCGTGCGCGCCCGGACGCGGTACAGCTCCGCGCGCTTCTCCTCCTCCAGCTCCGCCAGGCGCGCGGCGAGCTGCCGGTATTCGGGGCTGTCGGGAGAACGGGACAGGCGCTTGAGCGCGATCTGAGCGTGAATGGAATCGATCTCCGACCGCAGGCGCTCCAGCACGGGGGAGGTCAGGCCGTCTTCCTCCGGCCCCGTCGGCAGAGCCTCCCGCAGGCGGTGCTCGGCCGCCTCCAGTTCCTGAGCGCGCAGAAGGAGTTTGTCCTGGCGCGAGCGGATCCCTTCGATCTCGCGCTCGATTTCGGCCAGGGAGGCTTCGAGGATCTGGCGGCGCCGCGCCCGCTCGCGGGCGGGACCTTCCTCGACCGCCTGAGCGTCTTCGGCGGTCTCGATCCGCCCGCGCACCTCCCGGCGCCGGCGCTCGACGGCCTCCTTCGCGCGGTCCAGCGCCTCGGCGGCCCTGGCCCGGGCCTCCTCACGCGCCATCCGGCTCAGCGCCTGAACCGCCTGAAGCGCGCTTTCCGCCGACGGCGCCGCGGCGCGGATCCGGTATCGCCGCTCGCCCGCCGGCTCGATTCGAAGGGAAACCCCCTGTTTCATGGAGGCGGTCAGACGTTCGCCCAGACGCCGCAGGTCCGCCGCATCGAAGGCCGGCGGCTCGCCTTCGAGCGCGGCGGCCAGCTCGGAAGCGCGCACGAGGCGGCGTTCCTCGCGCAGCGTCAGAATCGCTTCGGCTTCGTGAAGGCGCGGGCCCCGGAGGGCGGCCGCGACGCCGGCGGCGGCCAGGAAAACCGCCAGGGCTCCCAGAAACGCCGCCTTGCGGCGGCCGAGCATCGAAAGAAAGGCGCGCGCCATAGTCCTATCCTGCTAGATCGGCAGGACGGCGCCCGGCCTTGAAGGAACCTCCGGCGCCCCTCCCGGGGGCGGCTAACGCTGGAACAGTCAGGAGGTCTTGTCCTCCACCTCCTTCTCGGCCACTTCTTGCCCCGCCAGAACGGCCTCCAGGGCCCGGCGCGCGAAGGCCTGGCCGTCCTGAACGAGAGGTCCTCGGTACCGCAGGACGCGGTCTTTGTCGATAATGAGGGTCAGCGTCGTCCGGGCGTTGAAGCTCCCGGCGGCCCGGCCCGTCTTGTCGGCGACGCACGGAAAGCTGAGCCCCTTTTTCAGATTGAACTGCGTGGCCTGCGCGGCGGTCTCCCCCCGGCTGCCGACCACCGCCCGGATCTGCGCCTTGCTCCGGAACGCCCGGTAAAACTTTTCCATGTCCGCCTCTTCCAGGCGGCACGGCCCGCACGTCGTGCAGTAGAAGAAAAGAACGACCGGACCCTTCGTCCCGCCGGCCAGAAGCTCGCTCAACTTCCAGTCCTTGCCGGCGGCGTCCGTCAATTCAAAATCCGGAACCTCCTGGCCTACGCGCACGGGCGTCCCGCCCGCGCCGCGGCTCGAATCCTGAACGGCCCCGGCAAGAAGGATCAGGGTCCCCAGGAGCGTCCCCATCCGGCCGGCTTTATTCATGACGTCGGCTCTCCGAACGGAACCCCGGATCGCGCCTCCTCACCCCAATATCTTACGCTCGTCTCCCAGGTAAATCCCCTGGAGGTTCATCTTGAGCTGTTCGGGATTCGGCGAGTACTGGAGCGCCACCTTCTTGGAGACCAGCCCCGCGTTGATGAGATCCACGAGCGACATGTTGAGGTCCTGCATCCCCTCCTCGCGGGAGGCCCGGATGAGGTCCGCCAGCTTCTTGTCTTCGCCCGTGGCGATGAGCTTCTGGGCGGTCGCGTTGTTGAACAGGATCTCCACGGCGGGCACCACGCGCACCCCCTCCTTCGCCGCGGGGAGCAGTCTCTGGCAGAGAATCGCCCGGAGATTGAAGGCCAGGGATTGCCGGATGAGCGGCTGGCGCTCCGTCGGGAAAAGATCGAGCAGCCGCCCGATGCACTGCGGCGCGCTCGAGGCGTGAATCGTCGAGAAGACGAGATGCCCCGTCTCCGCCGCCATCAGCGCCGCGTCGAACGACACGTAGTCCCGCATCTCCCCGATGAGAATCACGTCGGGATCCTGCCGAACGGCGTACTTGAGGCCCTGATGGAAGTCGGGGACGTCGATGCCGATCTCCCGCTGCCGGACGAACGACTTCTTGTCCTGGAAGAGATATTCGATCGGGTCCTCGAGCGTGAGAATATTGAGCCGCTGGGTGGCGTTGATGTGGTCGAGCACGCACGCCAGGGTCGTGGATTTCCCGGACCCCGTGGGCCCGGCCACGATGACGAGCCCCTGCTGGAACTCGCACACCTTGCGCGTCTCGGGCGGGAGGTTCAGCTCGTCGAAGGTCGGAATCTGGGTGTTCACCCGGCGCATGGAGACGGACACCGCCCCGCGCTCATAGAAGACGTTGATCCGGAAGCGCCCCACGCCGGGCACCGAGTAGGCGAAATCGAGGTCGTGCTCGGTCTCGAAGCGGTCGCGCTGGATGTCCGTCATGATCTCCCAGGCCAGCCGGCGGATCTCCTCGCCGGACAGGACGCGCGCCCCCATCTCGTGAAGGACGGTGTTGACCCGCACGAGCGGCTTCTGACCGGCCTTGAGATGGAGGTCGCTGGCCTTGTGGCGCGCCGCGGCGGCCATCAAGCGCTCGATCTCGCGCGAAAACTCGGCGGTCGCGCCGCCGCCCGAAGGAGTCGCGTCCGTCATGCCTTCCTCCCGGGAAATTCGGAGAATTTCAGCGGGCGCCGTAGTGCTTCTCGTAGTAGCGCCGGTACTCGCCCCCGCGCGCCCGGGCCACCCAGCCGGGATTGTCCCGGTACCACGCCACCGTCGCGGCCAGCCCCTCCTCGAAAGGCACCCGCGGCGACCATCCCAGGTCCCGCCGCGCCTTGGAGAAGTCGATCGCGTACCGCCGGTCGTGGCCCGGGCGGTCCTTGACGAACCGGATGAGCGATTCCGGCTTGCCCAGCAGCCGCAGGATCGCCCGGACGACCTCCAGGTTCGGCCGCTCGTTGCCGCCCCCGAAATTGTAGACCTCGCCGGGCCGCCCGCGTTCGAGCGCGGCCAGAACCCCCCGGCAATGGTCCTCCACATGGAGCCAGTCCCGCACCTGAAGACCGTCGCCGTACACGGGAAGCTCGCGATCCTCGAGCGCGTTGGAGACGCAGAGCGGAATGAGCTTCTCGGGATGCTGCCGGGGCCCGTAGTTGTTGGAGCTGCGGGTAATCACGGTCTGCAGCCCGAACGTGTGCGCGTAGGCTCCCACCATGAGATCCGCCGCGGCCTTCGTGGCAGCGTAGGGATTGTTCGGGTGAAGCGGCGTCTCCTCCGTGAAGCGCCCCTCCGCCGGCAGCGATCCGTACACCTCGTCCGTGGAGATCTGGACGAAGCGCCGCACGCCGTGACGCCGGGCCGCCTCCAGGAGCGTGGCGGTCCCCTGAAGGTTCGTCCGCACGAACTCCACCGGCCCGTACAGGCTCCGGTCCACGTGCGACTCGGCGGCGAAGTTCACCACCGCGTCCACGCCCTCCGCCGCCAGACGGTCCACGACGTCCCCGTCCACGATCGAGCCGTGGACGAACCGGTAGCGGGGATGGCCGTCCAGGCCCTGGAGATTCTCGGGGTTCCCTGCGTAGGTCAGGGCGTCCAGGTTCACCACCCGGACGTCCGGCCGCTCGGAGAGCGCCAGGCGAATGAAGTTCGACCCGATGAAGCCGCAGCCGCCGGTGACGAGAAGGCGCATATCCGGAGGGAAATGGGTCCAACGGCTTCCCACCGCCGCGTGTCTATATTATAGTGCTGGAGATCGCACACAAAGGAATTTAGGAGCCTCCCCCATGCGTCGTGCTCCCGCGTTCGCCCTCGCCTTCGCCGCGCTGCTGTCGGGCGCCGTCCTCGTTCCGGCGCAGGATCTTTCCGGACAGGTGGAGAAGATCTTCGACCGCATCGAGGCGTCCCGCGGCGTCGATCTCTGGCCCGCCGTCCGGGAGCTCGAAGAGCTGGGCCGGGAGGCGGTGGACGCCGTCCGCAAGGGACTGACCCGTTCGGACGGGTACGTCCGCCTGGCGGCCGCCAAGGTGCTCTACGTCCGCCAGCACAAGGAGGAAGCCCTCGACGCCCTCTCGCGCCTGATGGCCGGAAAGTCCGCCGACGTGCGCCGCGCGGCGGCGGACGTGGCGGCGGCGCTCGTTTCGGCGGACAAGGACCTTTCGGCGCAGGAACGCCGGGCGGTGGCCTCCCGGTTCGAGCGCGAAGCCGCCCAGGCCGAAGATCCCCTCGCCCGCGTGGCCCTCTGGCGCGCCGTCTGGAACCTGACCGGCAGCATCCGGCCCGTCCGCGAGCTGCGCGCCCTCCACAACGGCGCCCCCCCTGAGCAGCGCGCCGTCAAGGAGGAGGCGGCCCTCGCGCTGGCGGAGATGAACCGGTTCGAGGACGCCCGCGCGACCCTGGCCGAGCTGGCCCAGGAGCCCGGGGACCGGGGCCGCATCGCCCGCGCCTACCTCCGGCAGAAAGAGCTGGCCGACGATCTCGAGCGCCTCCGCGCCCGCCAGGCCGCCGGCGCTCCCAAGTACGACTTCCGCCTTCTCGAGGAGGCCATCGACGTCCTCAAGGCCAACTACTACAACGAGTCCAAGGTCGACGCCGAGAAGCTCATCGAGGCGGCCGTCCGCGGCGCCTGCGCGAGCCTGGATCCCTACACGATGTACATGGATCCCCAGGCCATCGAGGAGCTCAAGAAGGAAGCGCTCGAGATGCTTTACGGCGGCATCGGCGCCCGCGTGTCGATGCGCAAGGACAAGGCCGGCCGCGCCTGGCTGACGATCGAAGAACCCATCTTCTCCGGCCCCGCCTACAAGGCCGGCCTGCGCTCCAACGACACGATCGTGGAAGTGGAAGGCGAGCCCACCGTGGGCAAGGAGCTGGGGGATCTGGTGCGGCGCCTCCGGGGCAAACCCGGCACGCCCGTCCGCATCAAGGTCATGCGCCGCGGCTGGACCAAGGAGCGCGAGTACACGATCACGCGCGAGGAGATCCGCCTGGAAAGCACCGTCCACCGCATGCTGCCGGGCGACATCGGCTACATCCGCATGGCCACCTTCGGAGAAAAGGACGTGGAGCTCGTCGAGAAGGCCCTGAAGGGCATGGCCGGCGCCAAGGCCATCGTCTTCGACCTTCGGGGCAACACCGGCGGCTACCTGCGCACCGCCCTGCGGATCGCCTCGTACTTCCTGGACAAGGGAAAGCTCATCGTCTCCACCCGCAGCCGGTCCGAAGAGGTGGACCGCCGCGTCGCCGAAGGGCCCAAGCTCACGGATGCGCCCCTGGTGGTCCTCGTGGACGAGGGCAGCGCCTCCGCCAGCGAAATCCTGGCCGGCGCGCTCCAGGACCACAAGCGCGCCGTGCTCGTCGGCGAAAAGACCTTCGGCAAGGGAAGCGTCCAGGACCTCAAGCCCCTCAAGACCGCCGACGAGAAGGCCGCCGTCAAGGTCACGATCGCCAAGTGGTACCTCCCCAGCGGCCGCAGCGTCGAGGCGGACAAGCATCAGGACAGCGGCGTTCATCCGGACATCAAGGCCGCCCCGCCGGAGCGCGATTTCTGGAAGGACGCCGAGTTCGAGCGGCTCCGCGCGGGCGACGAATTGGACAAATATCTCAAGGAGATCGAAGACTGGTCGCTCTTCAAGAAAATCGCCGAGAGCGACGGGGCCGATCTCTCCCTCTATCCCAGGTTCGACGCGTTCTACGAGTCCCTCAAGACCAAGGCGTCCAAGGACGAGATCCGCGAGCTCGTGCGGGAGCAGATCCGCAAGCGCGTCCAGGACCACGAGGGGAAGCCCCTCTACCTCGATTTCCAGACGGACGTGGTGCTGCAGCGGGGCATCCTCGAAGCCTGCCGCCTGGGCCAGGTGGACGCCGCGAAGATCGAGGAGTACGTCACCTTCGCCCGCCGGGCCGCCGCTCCGTCGGCGGACCGGCAGTACTGAGGACCGAGGCGGCCCGCGGCGCGGCTCCCGCGCGTGCTATACTCTTGCGGGACATGAGCCGCGTCATCGCCGTCTGCGAGGAGGAGCGGGGCTGCCCGCTCTACCGGCGGGGCGCCCGGCTGGAGTTCGCCCCGCCCACGGTCAGCGGCCTGGAGGGGCTCCCCGTCTGCGCCACGGCGGTGGCCTCGCTCCAGAAGCCCGCCGAGAAGGTCGCCGCCGGCCAGGCCGCTGCGCCCTACGCCCGCACCTTCTGCGGGGGCTGCGCCGAGGGCAAGGCGTGGTGGAATTTCGAGCCCGCCCCCCGCGAGACGGACACCACGCTCTCCCCCGCCGCCGCCCACTTCATTCTCGAGAGCATCCGGAAGATGAAGCTCTTCGCGGGAGTCCACGTCGCCAAGCTCGCCCGCATCGTCAAGCTCATCAAGGGAACGCGCGTCCCGGCCGGACGCGCCATCATCACCCGCGGGGCTCCCGGCGAAGCCTTCTACGTGGTCCTCGAGGGAGAATGCGAAGTCGTGCAGACGGACGAGGGAGGCGCCGAGAGCGTCCTGGCGGTCCTCCCCCCCGGAGAGTGCTTCGGCGAAATGTCCCTCATCACGGGAGAACCCGCCTCGGCCACCGTCCGCGCCCGCGGAGACGCCACGATCCTCGTCATCTCCAAGCCCAACTTTCAGACGCTCCTCTCGGTGGCCCCCGAGATCGCCATCACGCTCGCCCGGATCCTCGCCGGGCGCCTGGCCCGCACGGGCCGGTGGGTCGTCGAAGAGCTCAAGAAAGGCATCCTGGGCCGCCTGGATCTCATCTCCCCCGCCGAACTCATCCAGGCCATGAACGTCAACAACCAGACCGGGCTCCTCCTCGTTCAGAACGCCGACCAGAGCCTGACCCTCTACATGCACGACGGCCAGGTCCACGAGGTGCAGCTCGGCCAGAAGACGGGCGAGGACGCGTTCTACGAGTTCCTGAGCTGGGCCCGCGGCCAGTTCCGGTTCGAGCCCGTGCGGAAGGAAAACCCCCGACGGCAGATCCAGATGGACACGGTGGGGCTGCTTCTCGAAGGACTCCGCCGCGTGGACGAATGCCGCCGGACGACCGTCCGCCGCGAAGCCGAACCCGCTACGCCCCCGCCGGCGGAACAAGCCCCGGCGCCTCCGGCGCCTGAACTTCCCGCCACTCCCTGATCGCGGCGCGAATCTTCTCCGCGAGCCACGCCGCCGCGTCGGGCAGGATCACCGCCGCCGCGATCGCTCCGGCGCCCCAGAATCCCGCGGCGCCGCCCGCCGCCAGCCTCACCGGCACGAGCGCCAGCGGCGCCAGGCACAGCCACAGCCTCCGCCCCTGGCGGCCGAACCAGAGGGCCGCCCCCGTCCGCGCCTCGATCTCCGGCAGGTACTTGTCCACGAAGACGAGCACCGCGTTGAACTGAAGAAGGCCCAGCGACGCCAGAACGAACCGGAGCGACGCTTCGTCCAAAGCCGCCACCGCCCACGCCCCCAGAATCGCCGCCCAGGCCGCCGGATCGCGGAAGAAGGGCCCCTCCCGCAGGCGCCGGCCCGCGGCCGCGGCGTCGCGGTCCAGAAGCTTCCGGCACGGCCGTACGTCCGGAAGCAACGCCACCGCCGCCGCCAGAAGCCCCAACGGCGGCGTCACGTGCTCGCCTCCGAAATGACGCGCCAGAAGGAGCGCCCCCACGAGGATCGAAGCCCCCAGCCCCGCGTAATCGGCCACCAGCGAAGACGTCCAGACGACCGGCTGGACCGCCCGCCCCCGCCGCCACGACCAGCCCGGCGCCCGGCCTCCCACCGCAATCCAGAGCGCCGAAAGCTGCGCCGCGGCCACCGCCAAAAGCGTCAGCCCGAAGGGCACTTCCGGAAGAAAGACCAGCGCCGCGGACGCGCACAGGCAGGCGAAACGGACGGGATCCTCGAAGAGCCGGCGGGCGGTCGTCTGACCCATTCAACCCTCCTCTCCGCCCCTTGAAATTATAGACGCCGTCCGCGCCGCCTCCGCGCGAAAATCGAACTCCGGGGCGCGCTATTGACACGCCGTTCGACGCGGGACTAGAATGCGTTCATGCGCATCTCCCTCGAGGTCTTCGGAGTCCCTCCCGAGGGGGCGACCGAGATGCGCCGCTCGATCCACGCCTCCTACGAGCGCTTCCTCCACCGCAACGGAGGAGGGCCTTCCACGTCCCTGCACGTCCGGGGAGGCACCTGCCCCCTGACCGGACGCGTCTACCTGCACGTCGTCGTGGACTCCCCCTGGGCGCTCGATCTCGAGGCGATCCGGCGGTTCGCCGACGCCGTCTACGGCGCTCACCCCCTGCGCGACGACGAAACCGTCCGCTCCAATCGGTCGGTGCGCGTCGAAGACTCGCCGGAGGGCGCGGCCGTGTCCGGCCTCGAGGCGGCGGACCTGCCGGCGGAGGAGCTGTCCTGCTGGATCTGCAGCCGCTTCGACGGCGAAGAGTACTACGACCACGAATCCGGCGCCCCCGCGATCCTGGAGGTCCGCTGCGAGGAGCCCGGCCGCGTTCCCCTCTGCACCGTGTGCCTCAAGCTCCTCCACGACCGCCGCCTGATCGAGTAGCGCCCCGGCGCCCGGGGGGTGGGAGAGCATGCCGCGCCTCATCGTCACCGGCCCCGACGGCCAGGAGCAGGTCTTCGAGTTCGAAGCCGGCGTCGTCCGCATCGGACGCGCCGAGGACAACTCCGTCGTCGTCGACGACCCCGCCGTTGAACCCGAGCACTGCGTCATCGAACCCCAGCCCGACGGACGCTACAAGCTGATCGACCTCGAAACCCAGGCGGGCACCGAGGTCAACGGCCGCAAGGTGAACGTCCACCTCCTGGAGGATCGGGACCGCATCTACGTGGGAGACGTCTCGATCCTCTTCGAGCACGGATCCGCCGCGGGCGAACCCTCCCGCCCCCCGCGCTTCCGCGTGGTCCGCCGCCGCGGGCGCCGGATCCTCCAGAAGCGCGTCCCCGCCGCGCCCCGGACGGCCGCACCCGAGCTTGCGCTCGACCAGCTCCGCGCCGTCCTGGCCGACCTCGCCGCCCGCGGAGGAACCGAGGCCCTCGACGCCGCCCGCGAGACGCTCGAGCAGCTCTACCAGGAACACGCCGGGGAGCCCCTCTACGAGGCTCTGCTCCTCGAGCGCGAGAACCTCTACCGGATGCTCGAGATCAACAAGCTCCTCAACTCGGAACACAACCTGAAGAAGCTTCTCGAGCTCATCATGGATTCCGTGATCGAGCTGACGGGGGCCGAGCGGGGCTTTCTCATCCTCCGGGAACAGGACAGCCTGGTCATCAAGGTCGCCCGCAACTTCGACCGCGAATCCATCCGCAAGCCCGAATTCAAGGTCAGCCACTCCGTCGCCGAGGAGGTCCTGCGCACCGGACGGCCGCTCCTGTCGGCTGACGCCCTCAGCGATCCGGGCCTGCCCGCCGCCGGCAGCGTCACCGAGCTTCAGCTCCGGTCGCTGCTGTGCGTGCCCCTGCGGATCCGCGACTCGGTCCTCGGGTGCGTTTACATCGATAACCGGTTCGAGACGGGCCTCTTCCGGGAAAGCGAGCTGCCGCTCCTGCAGGGCTTCGCCGACCAGGCCGCCATCGCCATCGAGAACGCCCGGCTCTTCGAGGAAAACCTGCGCCGCCAGGAGGAGCTGCGCCGCCAGGGCGAGGAAATCGCGCGCCTGAACGCCCTCCTCAAGGAAAAGGTCGAAAAGCAGTACGTCGAGCTCTCGAAGGTCAAGCAGGACCTCCTCTCCTCCCGGCGCGACGTGCCCCTCCGCCACGATTTCAGCACGATCGTGGGCCAGTCCCGCGCCCTCAAGGAAGTCTTCGCGCTCCTCGACAAAGTCATCGACACCGACGAGCCCGTCCTCATCCACGGCGAAAGCGGCACGGGCAAGGAGCTCGTCGCCCGGGCCATCCACTTCAATTCGCCGCGCGCCCGCGCGGGCCGGTTCGTCAGCGAAAACTGCTCGGCCATCCCCGACACCCTCCTCGAAAGCGAGCTGTTCGGCCACGAGAAAGGCGCCTTCACGGGAGCCGTCGCCTCCAAGCCGGGACTCTTCGAGCTGGCCCACCGGGGCACGCTTTTCCTCGACGAGATCGGCGACATGTCCCTGGACATGCAGAAAAAACTCCTGCGCGCGCTCCAGGAAGGCGAGATCCGCCGCGTGGGCGGAAAGGACGTCCTCAAGGTGGACGTCCGCCTCATCAGCGCCTCCAACAAGGATCTCGCCGACCTCATCCGCGCCGGCCGCTTCCGCGAAGATCTCTACTACCGCCTCAACGTCGTCAAGATCACGCTCCCCCCGCTGCGCGACCGGCGCGAGGACATCCCCCTGCTCGTCGAGCACTTCCTCGAGAAGATCGCCCGGGAAACCGGCCAGCCCCGCAAGCGCGTCGACGAGGTGGCCTTCTGGTACCTGCGCGCCTATTCCTGGCCGGGCAACGTCCGGGAACTCGAAAACGAGATCCGCCGCGCCGTCGCCCTGTCCGAAGACGTCATCACCGTGGACGCCCTCAAGGAGGAAATCCGTTCCCAGGAGCTTTTCCGGCCCGCCGCCCGCCTCCCTTCCCCCGGCCGCCTCAAGGACGCCGTCCGCGAGGCCGTCGAGGAAGTCGAACGCAAAGTCATCGCCCGAACGCTCCAGGAGTGCGGCTGGAAGAAGGCCGAGGCGGCCAGGCTCCTCGGAATCTCGCGCCCCACCCTCGACGCCAAGATCGAAGCCTACGGCCTGGGCCCCACGGGCGGCGTCTAATTCTTGAAGGGAAATCCGCCTTTCCTCCGTATTATCAGTGAACCTCCAATACCGGGGTGCCGACGATGGTCCGAACGCTCGCCCTGCTGGGACTCCTCCCCCTGGCCGCCGGCCAGGACGCCCGCCGCTGGGCCGAAGCCCTCGCGGCCTACCAGAAGTACTCCGCCAGCAAGGATCCCGTCGAACGGGCGCGCGCCGCCTCCGAACTCGGCAACGCCACCGCCGAAAAATACGACCGCGTCTGCTGGCAGCTCCTGACGAACCTCCTGCGCCAGGAATTCGCCCGCGAGGGACTCCAGGGCAAGACCGAGGAAAAAGTCGCCGGCGAAGTCGTGGAGGCGGCCATCCGCGCCCTCCAAAGAATTTCTCACAAGGACGTCGTGGCCGAAATGACCCGCGTGGCCCGCAGCCGGCAGGAGTCGCTCCGCCTGCGCCTGGCCGTCATCTGGGGCCTGGCCGAGCGCGGCGCCCTCAAGGACCTCACGGAGCTGGCCGACGACAAGGTCCCTCAGATCCAGGTGGCCGCCCTGGACGTCCTGGCCCAGCGCGCGGCCGACGAGTCCGTCCCCCTCTTCCTGCGCGTCCTGGGAGAAAACCGCACCTGGGAAGTGAAGCTCCTGGCCCTCCAGGGGCTGGAGAAGATCGCTCCCGAGAGCGCCGTCGAGCCCCTCCTCGAGGGACTGGGCCGCTGCCGGGCGGACGAGGGCCGCCTCAAGGACCAGTACGTCCGGACCCTCCGCAAGATCACCGGCCTCGAGATCGAAAACGACGATCCGAACGCCTGGAAGGCGGCGTGGGCCGCCAAGAAGGCCGGACAGGAGGCCCCCGCCGGCTCCACCGTCGCCGAAGCCACGGAATTCTACGGGCTCAAGACGCGGTCGACGCGCATCGTCTTCATCCTCGACCGCAGCGGCTCCATGCTCGCCCCCGGCAGCGAGCCCTCCCAGCGGGTTTTCAAGCTGCCGCCGGACGCGATGGGCGGCCCCAAGGAACCCCCGCAGGAAACCGCCGCGCGGGAGGAGGCCACGCGCCTCAAGAAGCGCGTGGACGCCGTCGCCGTGGCCACCCGATGGGACGCCCTGCGCAAGGAGTTCTTCAACACGATCTACGTCCTCAGCCCGCGCGTCCACTTCAACGTCGTCTGGTACGAGGGCCGGCCCGACCCGTGGCGCCAGGAACTCGTTCCGGCCACGTGGGTCAATAAACTGGAGTGCCTCCGGCACGCCGAAAAGCTCGTCCCTTCGGGCGGCACCAACATCTGGGACGCCCTGGAACTGGCCTTTCAGACGATCGAGAACCCCCAGCGCCCCGACCTCCTCCAGATCGACCGCCGGGTCAACTACGCCACCGTCATCTCCGGCCCGGACACGTTCTTTCTGATGACCGACGGCGCCCCGACCTTCGGCCGCATCCTCACGCCCGACGGGATCCTCTCCGAGCTGCGCAAGGTCAATCGCCTGCGCAAGGTGACGATCCACACGATCTGCGTGGGCGACGCCGTTCCGGGCGCCCCGCCGGGCGAGAATCCCGACCCCGCTTTCCTCAAACAGATCGCGGACGAAACGGGCGGCGACTTCGTCCACATCCGGAGATAGACCTCCCCGTCTCCCCGAGAGAGGCCGGAACGTGAGTCCGGCGGCGCTACCGCCGGTAGCGGGCGATCTCGCGGGCGCTCCACTCCGACTCGGCGACCACGACCGTCAGCCAGGGCAGCCCGGTCGCCTCCTCGATCGCCTTGCGCCAGGGGACGCCGCGGAGCACGGAGGCCGCCGCCACCGGCCGGGCCGCGCCCCGGTCGCCCAGCCACAGCCAGAAGAGATGCCCCCGCGCATAACCGTCCATGGGATCCTCCGGCGCCGCTTCGATCGACCCCACCTCCTTGCCCGCCGCCGCGAAGGCGTGAAGACAGTTCGGATCGTCCGCCGCCCACTGCGCCATTCCCTCGGTGAACCACTCGGGGGCCGACAGATTCCTCTGAAAAATGTGCACGAGCTCGTGATGGATCATGCGGTCCAGCCGCGCCGGAGGAACCCGGAAGACCCCCTCCTTGCCCTGCCGCCGGAGATCCTCCCTCAGACGGCGCAGCTCGTCGGTCCGCTTCTCGTACTCCTCGAGCCGCGCCAGGTTGAAGCGCACCCGGCCTCGACCGGGCCCCTCGAGCCCCGCGCGGGCGAACTCCGGACCCTCCCAGTCGAAACTCACGCGGATGGAAACCCCCTCCGGGAAAGGCCCGAGCTTCTCCTCCACCACGCGGAAGCCGGCCAGCCAATGCTCCCGCCGCGTCAGGATCTCGACGACCCGCCGCGCCTCCTCGCTCCGCGCCTCCACGGAGTCGAACTTCACGCGCTCGAAGAAGAGAGCGGGCCGGTCCTCCTGAACGAGCGCCGCCAGAACGAGAGCGATCGCCGCGCGCATCCCGGGTAATTATACGGCCCGGTTCGGCCCCGCGGTCAGCGCAGTCCTCCGCCCCCCGGCGTCTCGATCCGCACCCGGTCTCCCGGCCGCACCCGGAACTGAACCTTCCCCGGCAACGGACGGCCGTTGAGCTCATTCCGCCCCGGCCGCCCCGGCGGCTCCCCCCACGGCCGCGTCCGCCGCCGGTCCGAAAGGATCGACACCTCCGCCGGC